>RFIM01000202.1 GCA_003695215.1 Chloroflexota bacterium | reverse complement strand
ATAGCGCCGCTGAAGTCTTTTTGTGGCGCTTGCACGGCACAGCCGCTCGGCATTCTCGTTTTCCACTTGAGCCGCAGACCAACGCCCTGGCCACCTTGCTGATGGCAGGCTCAGTGCGGCTGAATTTGCCTATCGCAGAGTTGCGCTCATTGCCTGATGGCTTGCGTTTGGCGCGCGCTTTCAACCAACTGCGCCACGCTTACCTTCACGTGTTGCCTCTCTACGCCGCACAGACGCCGCTAGGCCTGCTGGTGCTAGCAACTGATGAACGTGCCAACGTAGAACACTGGCAGAACGCGAGCTTGATCAAGATTCTCTCAATGCAGGCCTGCACAGCGCTTCAAAACCGACGCCTGATGGCCTCAATTGCCGCGCACGAGGCGCAGATGCGCGCCGATCAAACCTTCCTGAAGCGCGTCCTAGATACAATGGGCGATAGCCTGCTGGTTCTAGATGAACAAGCGCGCATGCAATACGTGAACAACCGCTTGCTTCTGATATCGGGCTATGCGCGTGAAGAACTCTATGGCAAGAGTGTCGGAATGCTCTTCCATGCCAGCACGCGCGATCAGCTGGTGCGCAATTTGCAACGCAACGGCCGCGGCACGCTCAAATTCAGCCAGCAATTAGTCACGCGGGAAGGGCGTAGCGTGCCTGTGCTGATGTCGCGCGCCACGATGCAAAGCAACAGCTCAGAACTCACCATTCTGGTCCTGAGTGACCTGACTGAGCAAAAACAACGCGAGCAGGCGCTTGAACAGCAAAGCGAGCGGCTGCAAGCGCTGAACCGAGCTGCGCAAGCGCTCAATGCGACCTTCGATCAGCAGCGCGTGATCGCGCTGTTGCTGCACACTATCCGCGAGATAATCGGCTCTACGCAAGCCAATGTATTCTTGCCTGCCTCGGAGCACGCTGAGCTGTTCTACATCCTGACAGAAGAGAGCCTGAGCACACCGAATACGCGCCCAACCCTCGTCCATTTAGGTCATAGCTTGGCAGGCCGCGCCGCTCTAGAGCGGCGCTCACAACTGCACTCTAGCTCACAGCAGCGCAATGAGATCGCCGTGACTTCCAGCGGCGATGCGCTGGCCTTGCCACTGATCGTGGCAGATAAATTGGTCGGCGTTTTGGAAGTGCTGGCGCCTTCTGAAGGCGCATTCAGCCGCGATGACGTGGAATTCCTGGAAAATTTATCGGTCGTGGCTGCAGCGGCGCTCGAAAAAGCCTCGCTATATCAATCGTTGCAGCAGCGCGCCATGGCTTTACAGCAAACTTACGACGAGCTACGCCGCTCTGAGCGCCTGAAAGACGACCTGCTGCAGAGTCTCTCGCACGAGCTGAAAACGCCGCTTCATAAGATCATGATGCAGCTGCAGATTCTGGATGATGAGATGTACGGCGCGCTGAATGCTGAGCAGCATAACTCGCTGCGCGCGGCCCTTGGCTGGAGCGCACAATTGGCAGGCATTGTGGATGAGATCGTGATTGTCCAAGCGCTCAGCGCCGACGATCTGCATTTCACAGCGGTCGATCTGGCGCGCCTGACAGCGCAAGCTGTGCGCAAGGTGCGGATGTTGGCAGGCGAGCTGCAGCTTGAGATCGCGCTCGAGATTGCCGACCAGGTTCCGCCTGCGCGCGGCGATGAAACGCACTTGCTGATTGTGCTAGAGCAGCTGCTAGATAACGCTATCAAGTTCAGTCCCGAAGGCGCTCGAATCGAGGTGAAAGTTCTGCAAGATAGTGCTCACAGCGTCTTGATCTGCGTTCGCGATCACGGCATCGGCATTCCTGCGGAGCTACACGAGCGCATTTTTGAGCGCGGCTACCAGGTCGAGAGCGGCATCACGCGGCGTTTTGGCGGCGTCGGCTTAGGCTTGGCGATGGTGCGGCGCATTATCGAGGCGCACAACGGGCGCATCTGGGTGGAAAGCGCGCCTGACGCAGGCAGCGCCTTTTACGTGCAGCTGCCGATCTTCGATACAAGAGACAGCATGAACGCTCATGCCGCCTCTGCCTAAGTGTGCTCAAGAGCTCTCGTGTCTGTTGGTCACGAACCGTGCTTGCTGATCCTCAGCGAGTCGGCCTGATCATCAGCTTTCGCGGTCATACTGGAAGTGCCGCAATTCTTGCGCAATTCTTGCACAGCCCTGCTAGACTCGCTGCCAGGCACGCAGATTTCCGAAGAGGTTGTCTTATGACTGCACCAACTGCGCAAACCTACGAATTTCGAGCTGAAATCCAGCAACTTTTGCATATCCTGATCCACGCGCTCTATACGGATCGCGAAATTTTCCTGCGCGAGCTGATCTCAAATGCTTCAGACGCGCTCAATCGCCTGCGCTTTGAGCAGCTGACCAACGCTGAGGTGATCGACCCTGAGGCTGAGCTGGCCATTCGCGTCAGCTTCGATCCTGAGGCGCGCACGCTGACCGTCACCGATACAGGCATTGGCATGAACCGCGATGAAATCATCGAGAATCTTGGCACAATTGCGCACAGCGGCGCTATGGCTTTCATGAAAGCCATGCAAGAACGCGGCGGACAATCGCCTAATGAGATCATTGGGCAGTTCGGCGTCGGCTTCTACTCAGTTTTCATGGTCGCCGAGAAAGTCGAGGTGCTTTCGCGTTCGTTCCGCCCGCACGATCAAGCCGTGTTGTGGACGAGCCAAGGCGGCACGGATTACACTGTCGCGCCTGCAGAGCGCGCTCAGCGCGGCACACAAATCACGCTCTATATCAAGGAAGACGCAGCCGAGCTGCTCAATGAGCACACCTTGAAGCGCATCATCACGACGCATTCAAACTACATCCCATTCCCGATCTATCTCGGCGATAAAGTCGTGAACGCCCAGACGGCACTGTGGCGGCGCGCGCCGCGTGAAGTCGAGGCGAAGGAATACCAGGAGTTCTTCAAGCAGCTCACCTTCGATGCCAATCCGCCAACGCTGACCATTCATCAGGTCGCCGATGCGCCAGTGCAGTTTTATGCCTTGCTGTTCGTGCCTGCCAAGCTCGATCGCGGTATTTTGGTCGGCGAAGGGCAGGGTAAACTGCGCTTGTACGCGCGCAAGGTGCTGATTCAAGATCATGCCAAAGAGTTGTTGCCTGAATGGATGCGCTTCGTCGAAGGTGTGATCGACTCCGAAGATTTGCCGCTCAACATCTCGCGCGAGACCGTGCAGTCCAACCGTCTGATGCAGCGCCTGAAGCAGACCATCACTAGCCGCGTGTTGAGCGAGCTGGAAACCCTGGCTGAAAAGACGCCCGAGCGCTACCTGACCTTTTGGAATGAGTTCGGCCGCCTGATGAAAGAAGGCGCGATCACTGACGCGGCTAATCGCGAGCGCTTGCTGCCATTGCTGCGCTTCCGCACCTTGCGCCATCCCGATCAGCTGATCAGCTTGCGCCAATACCTCTCAGAGATGGTCGCTGAGCAAGAGCATATCTACTACCTGTTCGGCGATGATCCGCAGTCTATCCTGCGCAGCCCGCATCTGGACGTTTTCCGCGCCCGCAAAGTCGACGTGCTGTTGCTGACCGACACATTGGATAGCTTCCTGGTGAACGCTATCGGCGTTTTTGAAGGGAAAAAGCTGCACAACGGCGCTGATGCTGACCTGAAATTGCCCGCTGGTGCTGAGGAAGAGACGCCAACTGCAGAAGCACTGCCCGCAGAAGCACAAGAGACACTTGTCGAGCGCTTCAAGCGCGTGCTTGGCGAGCGCGTGCAAGACGTGCGCATCACGGACCTGCTGCGCGAGAATCCTGTGCGCCTGGTGGCGCCTGATCAGGGCTTTGGCGCCGATATGGAGCGCGTCTATCGCCTGATAGATAAAGAGTTCAAGCTGCCAACGCGCATCCTGGAGATCAATCCGCGTCATCCGCTGATCCGCAACCTGAGCGCTATGCCTGACGATCCGCTGGCAGAGCAGGTGATCGAGCAGCTTTTCGAAGGCGCGTTGCTGGTTGAAGGCATTCATCCGCGCCCAGTGGACATGCTGCCGCGCTTGATCGCTATCATGGAAGCGGCGACGCGCCGCAACTTAGCCTCAGGGTGAGCCTCGTCTCGGGCAGGCTGACGGCGGCAAGCCGTCAGCGCCTGCCTTGACTCTAGCGCTCATTAGGCATAGCGGGCTATACTGTACGCTACTTCACTGAAGATAGCAGGTGTGACATGATAAGCGATCCGACCTTCTGGGCGGAACAATCCGTGATCGTAACAGGCGGCGCGGGCTTCTTGGGTAGGCATGTGGTGAGCGCACTGCAGGCGCGCGGCGCCAAGCGAGTCTTCGTGGTTCGCAGCGCTGAGTACGATCTGCGGCATGAAGAAGCTGTGCGCCGCTTGTACCGAGACGTGCCTGCGACTATGGTCATTCACTTGGCAGCATCGGTCGGCGGCATCGGCGCCAATCGAAAGTATCCAGGCAGCTTTTTCTACAACAGCTTGATGATGGGCGCGCTGATGTTGGAATATGCACGGCTTGCTAACGTGCCTAAATTCGTCGGCATTGGCACCATCTGCGCCTATCCAAAACACACGCCTGTGCCATTCCGCGAGGAAGACCTGTGGAACGGCTATCCTGAGGAGACAAACGCGCCATACGGCTTGGCGAAGAAGATGCTCTTAGTGCAAGGGCAAGCCTATCGCCAAGAATACGGCTATAACAGCATCCATCTCATGCCGACCAATCTTTATGGGCCTGGCGACAACTTCGATCCTGAGACATCGCACGTGATACCGGCGCTGATCCGCAAGTGCGTCACAGCCAAGCAGAACGGCGATCCGTACGTCGAAATCTGGGGCGATGGCACGCCAACGCGCGAGTTTCTGTACGTCAAAGATGCCGCTGAAGGCATTTTGCTGGCTGCAGAGCATTACAACGGCGCCGAGCCAGTCAACCTAGGCAGCGGCATGGAAATCTCGATTCGCGATTTGGCAGCGCTGATCGCAGAGCTGGTCGGCTTCGAAGGCGAGTTCCGTTACGATACCAGCAAGCCAAATGGTCAGCCGCGTCGCCAGCTGGACGTCTCACGGGCGCGAGAAGCCTTCGGCTTCAGCGCACAGACGTCCTTCCGTGATGGGCTGCGCGAGACTGTGGCGTGGTACTTGGAGCAGATCGGCGCACGCCAGGTATGAGCGCGCATGTTTGAGGCGCATCCAGCCTTTATGTTGCACTTAGCGCTGCAGAACCTCAGGAAGGCGCTCACAGCGGCAATGCTAGCGCCTTCGCGCTGAATCTGCTAGAGTCGCGGCCAGAATACACACGCTCGGCGTGTGGCCTACGAGGAGATTCGTTGCAACAGCGAATTCGTGTACCGCTCGGTGCGCTTTTGGCACTTGCGCTGTTGTTGAGCGCTGCAATGGCTTGCACTTTTCAGTTTGGCGGCACGCCGCGCGCGCCCATCAGCACGCCGAGCTGGTCTCTAGACTTCATTGCACCTGAAAACAACAGCTTGATCCTTGTTGGCGCGCCAATCGCCCTAGCAGCTGTCGCTTCGGATAGCAGCGGCGTGGCGCGTCTTGAGTTCAGCGTAGATGGCGTGTTGATCGGCAGCCAGCAGGCGCCTGAAGGCCTGACGCGCTTCAGTGCACAGCAAGCTTGGCAGCCACGCGAGGCGCGCGGCTACTTCCTGAGCGTTGAAGCATTCCGCGCTGATGGCAGCAGCATTGGCGAGGCAGGTATTGCCGTGCAAGCCATTGCTGCGCCAACAGCGCAAGCTGCGCTGCTCAACACAGTTGCGCCCACTCAAGTGCCGCGCACTGCCACGCCCAGACCTACGCCGACATTTGAGATCGTCGGCACGCCGATCACGCTCAACACGGCGACGCCTTCGCCTGAAGCCGCAGCGCCGCCTTTGGCATCGGACGCGCCGCGCTTGCGCGTCACCTTTGATTTTCTGAACGTGCGCGCGCGCCCTGATGCCAGCTCTGAGCAAATCGGCAGGCTCTCGCGCGGCGATGAGGCGCTCATCATCGGGCGCAACGAAGGGCGCACCTGGTGGGCGATCGAGCGCGGCACCTTGCGCGGCTGGGTCATCAACAATCCTGAGTGGATCGCCATCAGCGGCGAGACCGCCAATGTGCCGCTTGCCACGACGACTGAGGCCTTGCCAACAGCCACGCCTTCGCCTCTGCCGCCTGGCGGCCTCGCGCCAACCAGCACGGTTGCTGGCAGTGCTGACCTGATCATCCTCTCAGCGACTATCGTCGGCGGAACGCCTAAAGCCAATCAAACTTTCAACGTGCTGATCACTGTCCGCAATCAAGGCACGCTTGACGCAGGCTCATCGCTGTTGGAAGGCGTTTTTCAGCCCGATGACGAGCGCAGCCAGCTGGCAGTGCCGCCTATCCAGGCGGGCACCTCAGTCACTCTGCCGCCACTGCCCGTCACGCTGCGCACGAGTGGCATAAACCTGATCGGCACGCTGACGCTTGATATTCGAAACGAAGTTGCCGAAGGCCCTATCGGCGAGGCGAACAATGTCTTCACTATCACCTATAACGTGGAATAGCTGCGTGCGTAGAGTTCAGCGCCTTCGCCGAAATCGCGCACCAGCAGATCGGGCTGATAGCGGCGGCAGATGCTGAAGAACCACAGATCGCCAACGCTGCCGCCAATGTTCGCCGCGCCAATCAGTGCCACCAGCTGATTGGTCTCGCCGCTAGTGACCGTCATCAGCGCGCCTGTGAGCAGCGTGATGACGACTAGCGGCGCCAAGCCGACGATCAGGTAGGCGTCTCGCGTCAGGTAATAGCGATCAGCTGCAGCGAAGGCTACGCCTTTCTCAAGGCTGAAGCCATAGCGTGGCCTGGCGCCGAACAGCTGAAAAGCTATGCCATGGATCAGCTCGTGTAAGCTGAGCATGATCAAAATCGCCAATAGGCTCAGCACTGCCAGCAGCAGCGAGCTCGCACCTGCCAATGGATTCGCACCTTGCGCCAGGCCAAGCTCGCGCAAAAAATTGTAGAACAGCTGATAAGCGAGGATAGCGATAGCTAGCATCGCTAAGCCCACTACGTTCAGGAGCACAAAAAGGCGCTGCGATTCAAGGGTGATACGGCGCACTAGCTGGTAGCTATCTGGCAAAAAGTGTAGAGCGGCAAAACGCGGCAGGGCGTCCATAAAAGCACTCCGATAGGTTATTCTAGCACAGCTGCGTGATGCGCTCAATGGATGCATAGAGCTTGAGTTGGCTATAATCAGCGGCATGGTCAATCTTACTGCGATATTGTTCAGGAGATAGCTCATCACATGAAAAACATCACAGTGATCGGCGTTGGCTATGTCGGCCTGGTGACAGGCGCCTGCTTCGCCGATCTGGGCAATCGCGTCGTTGCGATCGATATCAATGAGATGCGCATTGAGAATTTGAAGCGCGGCATCATGCCGATCTATGAGCCAGGCTTGAAGGAGATCGTCGAGCGGAACGTCAAGGCAGAACGCCTGAGCTTCACCACTGATTACCTTGAGGCGCTACGCGACGCTGAATTCGTCTTCATCTGCGTCGGCACGCCTGAAGGCGTGGATGGCGAAGCCGACCTGAAATACGTGCGCATGGCGGCTGAGTCGATCGCGAAAGTCATGGATCACGAGATGATCATCGTCAACAAATCCACTGTGCCTGTTGGCACAGGCGACTGGGTCGCCAACATCATTCGCGAGCATCAGCCGCGTCCGATTCCATTTGCTGTGGTCAGTTGCCCAGAGTTTCTGCGCGAAGGCTCAGCTGTGCGCGATTTTTTCAATCCTGATCGCACGGTACTCGGCTCGATGGATCGCGAAGCGGCCAATAAAGTGGCACAGCTGCACCTACCGCTGCGCGCGCCTATTGTGATCACAGATTTGCGCACAGCTGAGATGATCAAGTACGCCTCTAACGCCTTCTTGGCCACGCGCATTAGCTTCATCAATGAGATTGCCAACATTTGTGAGGCGCTCGGCGCCGACGTGAAAGAAGTGGTGCAAGGCATGGGCTACGATAAGCGCATCGGTCATCACTTCCTTGAACCTGGCGTCGGTTATGGCGGCAGCTGTTTCCCGAAGGATGTCAAAGCGCTCGCCTACATGGCGCAAGTTCACGGCACCAATCCTGAGCTGCTGCACGCTGTGATGGGCATCAATCAGATGCAGCGCAAGCAGATCGTCATCAAACTGCAGGACTTGCTGGGCGATCTAAGCGGTAAGATCATTGCGCTCTTAGGTTTGGCATTCAAAGAGAACACCGATGATATTCGCGTCTCGCCTGCGCTGGAGATCGCCGAGATGCTGCACGACCTGGGCGCGATCGTGCGCGGCTACGATCCAGCGGCGATGGCGCACGTGGCGCGCGCTTATCCATTCGTGCAGTTAGCCGCCGATCCTTACGATCTTGCACAAGGCTGCGATGCCGTTGTGGTTGCGACGCCCTGGAACGAGTTCAAGGCGCTGGATATGGAGCGCATTGGCGCGGCTATGCGCCAAAAGGTGATAGTAGATGGGCGCAATCTGTACGATCCAGAGCGGCTGAAAGCGCTCGGCTTCATCTATCGCGGCGTCGGGCGTGGCTACAACGGCGCACTCAATTCGCACAACGGCTGAGCTTCAGCGGCTGCCTGCAGCACGCTAAGGTTGTCACAGGCAGCCACTTTGGTATAATCAATGCCCTGTGAACCTTCCAACAAAGGCAGCTCACTCGTGTTACTCACGAACGCGACACTCATCAATTGGACGCCGCGCCAAATCTTGCCTGACCATGGGCTGCTGATCCGCGACGGACGCATCGCTGAGATCGGCACGACAGCTGAGCTGATAGCGCGTCATCCTGAAGTGCCGCAACACGATGTTGGCGGCAGGTTTATCTTGCCGTCTAACATCTGTGCGCACACACATTTCTACGGCGCTTTTGCGCGTGGCCTGGCGATTCCTGGCGAGGCGCCGCGCAATTTCCCTGAGGTTCTCAAGAAACTGTGGTGGAACCTCGATCGCGCGCTCACCCTAGACGACATCCGCCTCTCGGCGCTAGTCAGCCTTGTGGACGCCATCAAGCACGGCACGACGCTGCTGATCGATCATCACGCCAGCCCGAACGCCATTGATGGCAGCTTGAGCGTGATCGCGCAAGCTGTGGAGCAGGCAGGTGTGCGCGCTGTGCTGTGCTATGAAGTGACCGACCGCAACGGCGAAGCGCAGGCGCGCGCGGGCATCGCCGAGAATGTGCGCTTCCTGCGCGAGATCGGCGAACATCCGCGCATTCGTGGCGCTTTCGGCCTGCATGCCAGCCTGACGCTCTCAGATGAGACGTTGGCTGCATGCGTGCGCGCGATCGAGCCATTCGAGACAGGCTTTCACATTCATGTGGCTGAGCATGAAGCCGATGAAGAAGATAGCCTGAAGCGATCAGGCGTGCGCGTAGTGCGCCGCTTGAAGCGAGCGGGAATCCTGGGCAAACGTACTATCGCGGCTCATGCTGTGCATATCGATGCTTGGGAGATGGAGCTGCTGCGCCAATCGGAGACTTGGGTGACGCATCAACCGCGCAGCAACATGAATAACGGCGTTGGCGCCATGCGCTTTGACGATATGCTACGTGGTGGCATCAAAGTGTGCTTGGGCAATGATGGCATGGGCAATGCCATGTTCGATGAATGGCGCGCAGCCTACTTGTTGCACAAGGTCGCCAATCGCGATCCGCGCGCAGCAAATGCCGAATCCATTGTGCAGGTCGCCGTCGATCATAACGCGGCGCTAGCAGAAGTCTTCTTCCCTGATGAGCTATTCGGCACGCTCTCGGTCGGTGCCGTTGCCGACCTGATTGTGCTAGATTATCATCCGTTCACGCCGCTCACAGAGGCAAATGTGCCTTGGCACGCTATCTTCGGCTTCGAAGCATCGGCGATCACAGGTACCATTGCTGCAGGCAGCGTCCTAATGTGGGATCGGCAATTGTTGACTTTGGACGAAGCAGCTATCGCGGCCGAGGCACGCGCCAAAGTGCCTTCTGTGTGGGAGCGCTTCAGGGCGCTAGCAGAGCAGTGAACGGCGCGATCAGGAGCCACCGCCGCCGTCACCGCCGCCACCGCCGCCGTCACCGCCGCCGCCACCGCCATCGTAACCGCCACCGCTATCGTAACCGCCACCGTCACCGCCACCGCCGCCGCTGTCAACGCCTTCCATACTACTAGATGCGAATGCCAAACTGAGCGAATCCCTATCTTGCTCGCGTGCGATTTTCAACTCTTCTCTGAGAGCTTCCAGCGCTTCTGGGTCGTGCGTCAGACGATTAGCTTCTGAGAGAAATTGCGAAAGTTCATGTTGAGTAGGCGCATCCAGGTCGAATTTGGCTAGGTAATTAAGTATATCTTTCATAGAAGAGAGCTTATTTTTCATTTTATTTGTTCCAAAATAGTACAAAGCCCTCTTGCGACGCAATGAATCAATCTTTTCAGGTGTCGGTTTCTCAGACGTGTTGTCAGATTCATCATCGCTATCATCTAAATTTTTCAGCTCACAATTCAAAATATCCAACTCTTTTCTGAGCTTTCTGAGTTCATGAGGATTTTCTCTTAAATACTTCACTATAGATATGAGGCGGTCAATTTCTGAATCTTTTATTTTGTAGGGAAGCATCAAGCGCTTGATTTTGCTGCGGTTTTTTATTGGGTCTAATATTTCGTTGCGATAGCGCCAATCAACAGTTACTATAGCGATAGCAATAATCAATGTAGTTGAAAGTGCAAAAGCTGGCAATCCTAGTGTAAAAACAATAAATGGAAAAGAAACAGCAACAATGAATATCGAAAAACAACCTACCTCTAGTACTACTAATATTACTGAGCGACTTTTGCTGTAAATAGGAAATTTTGCAATTTTATATAAGTTTTCTTTATACGCTATTGCTTCTTCGTAGCGTTGTCTAGACACGCTCATCGTTCAACTCCCAATGTCACTCTGCTTGCGTGCATCCTCTTGCGACTCGCTCGCCTGCTCGTGCTCATAAATAAGCTCGCCGTCATCTGAGAGCATGACGCGCTCACGCTTAGGTTTCTCAGGCTCAGATGCCTTGTAGCCCAGCTTCTCCATCTCGCGTGCAATCGCACGTTCGCGCCGCAGCGGATCATCCAAAAAGACTTCTAAGCCATGCGTGATCAAGCCCAGCCCCCAGCCGAAGAGCGAGAAGATCACCCACCACTGACCGCGAAAGGCGATCAAGAGCATGGCGTTGATAACGACATAGGCCGCCAGGTGGTGATAGAACTCTTGCCTGTTCTTGACACGCTTCTCCGCTACCTTGCGGATTGCCTCATAATCTTGATCGACCATATAGACTGCCTTGCGCCACATTGTGTGTACTAATCACTCTTTTATCGTTATTACGCTTGAGCGCCAATTTTGTTGCGCGTCTAGGATAGCGTAAAGCATCACGCCGCAAGCAACTGCCACATTCAGCGAATCGCAGCGACCGAGCATCGGCAGGCGCACCAGGCTTGTGCAGGCTGCTTTCAAGGCATTGGGCAAGCCTTCGCGTTCGCTGCCCATCAGCAAGATCAACGGCTTGCTGTAGTCGGCCTCGCGATAGTCCATCTGAGCCGAATCGGAAGTGCCGATCAAACGCGCTGAGCCCTGCGCCTGCCATGCCAAGAACTCGGTATAGCTAGCGCGCACTAGCTTTTGTGAGAAGATTGCGCCCATGCTAGCGCGCACGCCACTTGGATCGTACGGATCGGCAGCATTGCCCAGCAAAATCACGCCTTCAGCATTAACGGCATCGCACGTACGCAAAATTGTGCCGATGTTGCCTGTATCCTGCGGCGAATCTAGCGCAACCCAGCCCAATTTCTCAGGCGTGAAGCGCACCGCTGAGAGCGGCGTCCAGGCTTGGCGCGCCACAGCCGCCAAGCCCGTCGGATTCTCCTTGGCAGAGAGACTCGCGAACACGGCCGCGCTGACTTCAAGCACGCGGACGCCTATGCTCTGTGCTTGTGCCACAATTTGTTGACCAAAAGGGCTCTCCAGCAGCTCAGGCGCGTAGATGAGCGCCTCGAGCGGCGCCTTGAGCTGTACGGCTTCTGCCACAAGGCGAATGCCCTCGGCGAGGAACAAGCCGCTCTCAGCGCGCGCTTTGCGATGCCGCAGCGCACGGTAGGCCTTGATTGTGGCGTTAGCAGGATTAGTGATGCGCGTCATGCCTTGCGCTGTGAGAGGACGATCGCCTGCTCGCGCACAGTCGGCTCGGCGCTTTGCAGCGCTTCAGCCAAGAGCGCGTGCGCACACGGCGCGTTCAGGCTGATGGCTACGTATAGGATGTACGCTTGCACTTCAGGATCGCGCTCGGCGCGATAAGCTGCTTCAACCAAGGCTTCGGCACGCGGATGTCGTATCCATGCCGCTAACCAGATGGCTGTGCGCCGCACGTCCGGCTCAGAATCGCGCAGTGCCAACTCGACCACATTCAAGATTGCGTCGCAATCAACGCTCTCGCCGATCTGGATGCCGAGATAGTTAGTGGCGTTGAAGATGCCGCGCAAGATAGCAGCTCTGGCTGCGCCCTGACGGCGCTGTGCCGCTTCGGCCAGCGGCGCAAGGGCAGATTCAGCCAGCAAGTCCAGCAGTGTTGTGGCTGCAGCATGGCAGACTAGCGGCGATGGATCGTCAAGCGCAGCGCGCACCAAATCGATGTGGATGACGGCGCCGCGCTCAGCCCAATGCTCCAAGATAGCGGCGCGCAAGCGCGGTGAGCGCACTTGGCTGAATTGCTCTGCCAATTTATCGAGCGCCTCGGGCTCGTCTCGCTCGAACAAGGCATGGAGCGCGGCTGTGCGCACTTGCGGATCGGAATCAGCCAGCGCTTGCGCCCAGAGCGGCTGCGCCTCTTCCCAATCAAAGGCTGAGAGCTGCCGCGCCGCAGCTGTGCGCGCCGCAGGCGTACAACTTTGCAGCGCCGTTTGCAGCGCCGCCAAGGCTTCTGCATCAGCGCGCTGCCCGAGACTCTCGGCGGCGGCGCGCCGCACAGCGCGCTGCCCATAGCACAGCGCTGCGCGCAGGACGTCGACTGAGATGTTCTCAAGATGCTGCAGGCGCTGCGCGAATTGCGCGTCGCTCAAGCGGCGCGCGCGATCAGGCGATTGGGCGAGTATTGGCGCATAAGTTTGGCTCATAGGCGTTCAGTGCAAGGTCGTGATCACGGCATTCTCAGCCAACAATTGCCCTGTGCGCAAATCAGTCGCCGTCAGGCACAGTCGGCGCTGCGAATCAAGGTAAAAGCGCGCCTCAAGGCACGGCTCAGCGGCACGCACAGGCTGTGGAATAGCGATGCGCAGCGGCGGCGCGAATTCGTTCAAGGCAATGGCGCCCAGTTCGCTCGGCTCTAGGGTGTAGCTCAGTGGCACGCTAGCTGCATTCAAGGTGATCTGGCCTTTGGCTTCAGGATCGAGCATGCCGATCACGAACTCAAGCATCGGCTGATCATCGTAGGCTGCAGCTAGGTGCACTGTGCGCAGCGCGCTCGGGAATGGCGTGCCGCTGGGCGCTAACTCAATATAAGCATACTCGCCGTTTTCAGCGCGGTAGCGCAGGCCATAGCTGTTCTGCAGGTAAGGCGGCGTGCGCAATAAGCCATCAGCAATGGCACGCTCGCCGCTCGATAGCACAGCATGAGCCGACCAAGCCTGATCTGATGCCTGGAAAAGCCGTGGCATGGCCTCTGAAGCGCTGAGCGCAAGGTAGCCGAGATCGCTCGGATACAGGCCCTGCTCAGCTGCGTAAGCCAAACAATCGGCTAAGGCATCAGAGAAAGTTTGCGGCGAGCAGCGCTCGGTCATCAGGCTAGCGAAGGGCACGCCTTCGCGCAGCACCTGATCGAGCCGCACGCTGAGCTGAGTCGGTGCGGCCAGATAAGCGAAACTCACTTCAAAAATTTCGGCCTCAGGCTCGGCGCGCAAGAAGATGACAGGCAGTTGTGCTGACCAAAGGCCGCTGCTGAGCGCAACGGCATCTAGCTCGCTCATGAGCTGGATGCGCGCTTCAGGTATATCGAGCGCCGCAAGCGATTCATGCAGCCAACGGGCGTAGCGCGTGGCGCTGTGAGCATTCTCAAAATGCGGCATGCTCACTATCAGGCGATCTATTTGATTTTGCGCGAATGGCAGCGCGCGGAAGAGCGCTTTCATGAACGCCTGACCGACCATGCGCGTATCCCACGTCGTGTCGTCTAACTGACGCGGCGCGGGCTCAGGCTGAACCAAAGGCGATTGCGGCAGGCGCTGAAAGCAGCGCCGACTCTCGATGCAGGGCAGGGCCGCTTGCCCAATGCGCACGGCGCCATCAGGCTGGACGCAAAGCACAGTTGGAATGCAGCCATCAGGCGCGCTGAGATCGGGCAGGTGTAGCGCTTGCGGCTGCGCGCCGCGCGCCTGATAGGAGAGCGCACAGCGCGCCATGCCAAGGGCGAGAGCCAAGGTATAGCCCATCAGTCAGATGCTCCAAAGGTTGCTTCAAAGGCGCTGCGCAGCGGCGCGCTCAGCTTGACCGATTCAGGATCGCGGCATAGGGCGATGCCACGCGCCATCACAGCTTCATAGGGCGTGCCGCGCAGAGCTGCCACGCCTGCCTCGCCAACTGCCATAGGCAAAATTGGCGCGAGCGTATTCGCCACAATGAAGGCGTCTGCGGCGCGCTCGACCTTCTCACGGCGCGCTACGCCGCCAAAGCCGACGAATAAATCGACCACAGAGCGCGTGTGCAGGTCGCTCACGCCATCTCCAATGAACAATTTGCGTCCCCACAAGCCCTGCGAGAGCTCGCGCACGATATCAGGCTTGCCCGATGAGATCGTCAAAGGGCTGCGCTCATAGGCGAGATAGGAAGCGCCATTGACCGCGGCATGGTCGTAATACCTCCACCAGGCGCCACTCAGCTCATTGAATTCCAACTCCACGGCGCGCACTTGATGCGGCGGAATGCCTAGCCTTCTGCCTAAGCCGCGCACAGGCGCCGCCAAACCGCCACTGATGATGAAAACGCGTTTGCCAAGCTGCAGCAGCGCGCTAATGACTGCCTGCGCATCGGGCACCAGCGTTTCCCAGTAGCGCTGCTCAATGGCTGCCAATTGCGCACGAGTCGGGCGGATGGCTTGCAAGCGCTTGCCATAGACCTCAGCTAGGTCGAGATCGCCGTCCATAGCTTTTTGTGTCAGCAAGCTGACGCGCCAATCCTTGCCCTTCATGCGCGCCAATTCATCTACGCCTTCAAGGGCAGAGAGCGTGCTGTCGCAATCGAAAAAGATCAGGTCAAAGCTCGTCCAGCGCGTGTGAACTGCCACGGCATTCGTCCTTTATGGTTCAAGCATGTGTTCGCTAGATCGCTGCGGTAGTTCATTATAGCGCAAAAGTGCGCAGCGCGCGCCAAGTGGTAGCAGCTGCAGCGCCATGTTACAATGGCGTGCCATGGCTTAAGGCTTACACACGGCGTAGGAATACCTATGGCGAATGAACAGGCACAACAGCTGCTGCAACAAGGCATTGCTGCAGCGAAGGCAGGTCGGCGCGATGAAGCACGGCGCTTGCTGCAAGACGCAATTCGGCGCGATGCTGCCAACGAGACGGCTTGGCTCTGGCTCTCAGGCGTCGCCAATACTGATGAAGAGCGCATCTTCTGCCTGATGAAGATTCTCGAGATCAATCCATCTAATCAAAATGCGCTCAAAGGCTTGGCGAAGCTCGGCGTGAAGCCGCCGACCAGCACCGCCATTCGCCGCTTGAAGGATCAGCCGCCGCCACAAGGCCTGGAAGCGACGGTGCGTCCGCCGACAGCGCCGCTCAAACGTATCGAAGCCGAAGCGCCGCCAAGCGCGCCTGCCAAACCGCCTTCTAGCGCGCGCCTTGAGCGCCCAAGCGCTGTGCCACAGCCGCCCGTGCCAATTTTGGACGAACGGCGCATCGCTAGCTTGAGCGAAGCCGCCAGCCGCTTTCTAGATGGCTATGAGCGTCTGCCTGAAGCGACGTTGCCTTTCCTCTGGACGCGTAAGAAGCGCGGTCGGATTGGCGAGCTGAGCGATCAGGCGCTGCGCCTGCGCCTCGGTGCGGCATTCGTCGGCGGCATTGCAGTGTTGGCAGGCGTCATCTTCTTGCTGGTGAACTTGCTTGGCGATAGCGGCACTGCAGTGGCTTTGCGCGGCACGAACACGCCCATGCCGACTCAAACGCCTAGCGCCACGCCGACTTTCGGCTTGACCAACACGCCCAGCAACACGCCTGCTGTGCCGCGCACTGCCACGCCAACGCCCAATCTTCCGCCTGGCAGCATTTATAGCCCGACGCTCACGCCCGCCTTCCCAGAGCCGCGCTCAGTGCCGATGCGCACAGCTATCGCCTTGCTCAGCTCAGGCAACTATGACAAGGCGCTCACAATCTTGGAAGATGAGCGCAAAGGCCTGGAGTTAGCGAAAGACGAGCGCTATTACGATATCATCTACTACATGGTCAGCGCTTACCTAGCCCAGAATCGCCCTGGCGAAGCGGCGCGCCTGCTGGACGCAAACCGCAATCCTGGCAATGCTGCCTTCCATGCCGCGCGCGCCTTGCTCGGCTTTGTGCGTGGCGAGCTGGATGCAGCTCTGAGCGACGCGCTGGCCGCGCTGCGAGCCGATCCGCGCTGGGTAGAAGCGGCGGTCATTGCGGCGCGCGTGCAAGTGCAGCGCGGTAACTTGCCTGCCGCGCGCGATGTGCTGCGCAACGCTATCAGCGCCAATCCGCGCAATGTGAAGCTCTTGTTGGCTCGCGCAGAAATTAATTTGAGCAGCGGCGCGCTCAACGATGCGCTCAGCGACGCTGAACTGGCTTTGTATCTCGATCCGCTCAATCGTAGCGCCTACCAAGTGCGCAACGAAGCGCTCTTGGCAATTGCAGCCGCGCAAAGCGATCCTGTGGCGCGCATCGAAGCCTATGGGCGCGCTGTGATCGGCGCGCAAGCCTACTTGATCTACTATCCAGGCGATACAGAAGCCTGGTGGCAGCTCGGGCGCGCACGGCAAGGCGAAGGCAATCTGAGCGAGGCGCTTGATGCCTACGCGCAGGCTGTAGTCGTCGATCGCAGTTCTGAGACCGCGCGGCAAGTCTTCCTCGCGCAGGGCGAGTTGCTCTTGCAGTTGCGCCGCTACGCTGAAGCGCGCGATGCCTTTGAAGCGGCGCTTGCTATCCGCGAGACAAACGATGCACGCCGAGGCCGTCTGGAAGCAGCCCGAGCGCTCGGCGATTACACGACAGCGCTTGACGATATCACCTTCCTGCTGCGCGAGAATCCTGAAGATGCCGCCTTGCTCAGCGCGCAGCTCGATATGTTGCTAGCTGCCTGGATGCGCCAAGATATCTCAGAGAGCCAGTTCACAGCCGCAGCTAGCCGCCTGACGGATGATCGCCTAGCTGCGCTCACTTCACAAGCGCGCCACAATGCAGTGCTATATCGTGGCGTGGTGCGCTACCTTGAAGGCAACTACCAAGCTGCGCTCAATGACCTGAATCAAGCCCTGATCCTGCGCTCGACTGCAGCAGGGCATTATTACCGCGCCCTGACGCTGCGCGAGCTAAATCGCCCTGCAGAAGCTGTCCGTGACCTCCAGTGGCT
>RFIM01000201.1 GCA_003695215.1 Chloroflexota bacterium | reverse complement strand
GTCTGGATCAAGAAGACGGGCAGGTAAGCGCGTAGCGAGGGCGGATCGATCGGCACGGCGAAGAGCGGTAGCTCACGGCGCGCAATATAGCCGAGCCAAAAGGCAGCGCCAAGAGCGCCGATATCGATCAGCACGAGCAAGATCGCCAAGAAGCTGCGCAAGCGCGGCGGCGCTTCAGCCGTCAGCGTGATTTGCTTAGCGCTCGAATATCTGCCCATAGCGGGCGCCCGCCCCTGATCAGCAGCCCTGCCAGAATGGCCCAATGCATCAGGCGCGGCGTCTGGCGTGCGAAGTGTTTGTAGTAGAAGATCAGGCTGGCGCGCTGAAACTCCAGCCGCGTCCTGGGATTGTGACGGCTGGCCGCCCGCTTGATGTGCAAGACCGTCACTTTGGGATAGTAGAGTACTTTCCATCCGTCCTGCTTGATTCGGTACGCCCAATCTATATCTTCTCCGTACATCCAGAAGGTCTCATCCAGCAGCCCAACGCGCTCGATCACCTCGCGGCGCACTAGCATAAAAGCGCCTACCACGCAGTCCACTTCGGTCTCAAGGTGTTCGTCCAGGTAAGTTAAATTATAGCGCCCGAACAAGCGGCTCTTCGGGAAGAGCCTGCTCAAGCCCAGCATCCGCCACATGGCCACTTCCGGCGTAGGGAAGCTGCGCCGACAGGCGAGATCGAGCTTGCCGTTGGGCAAGACGAGGCGCGGGCCGCCTGCGCCAATGCGCGGATCGGCATCAAAGCGCGCGATCATCAAGCGCAGCGCCTCAGGCGGCAATTCAGTATCAGGATTCAGCAACAGCGCATAGCGCGGCGCCTCAGCGGCGCAAGGCTGCCCGAAGCCGAGCAGCCGCAAGCCCTGATTGTTGGCCGCCGCAAAGCCGAGATTGTGCCCATTCTCCACAACGGTCACCTCAGGGAACTCGGCGCGCACCATCGCTGCGCTGCCATCGCTGCTGGCATTATCTACCACCACCACACGCCGACTCACGCTCGCATCGCTGGCTGCCAGCGAACGTAAGCAACCGCGCAGCAAGTCGCGTGTGTTCCAGTTCACAATGACGATGCCAACATCCACTGATGCGCTCATGGTCGCGTCTCGCTGCGCCTGAATTTAGCATTGAACACAATTGCGGTCAACAGCAGCTATCTTTTAATGTGCCTTAACATGCTTTTGTGTTATGCTTTGCTTGGAGAGCAGCTGGAAGGATTGAGCATGGAGAAAAAGCTCACAGGCACGCAACTCGGCGCCTTCACAGTTGGCAAGCTAATTGGCGATGGCGGCATGGGCTCAGTCTACTTGGCGACACATCCTGAGCGCAGCGATCCGCTGGCGATCAAAGTGCTTCTGCCGCAGTACGCTGAGGATTCCGAGTTCCGCGCGCGTTTTATCCGCGAAGGCCAAGTGCTCAGCGAACTCTCGCATCCGAACATCATCCCTGTCTACTTTTTCGGCGAGGATCGCGGCTTGCTGTACTTTGTGATGCGCTATGTGAGCGGCAAATCGCTCTACGAGCTGCTGCTCAGCCGCCGCTTCACGCCAATCGCCGCCTGGCAGATTCTCAAGCCCGTTGCTGAGGCGCTCGATTACGCACACGAGCGCAGCATCATTCATCGCGATATCAAGCCTGCCAACATCCTGATCGAAGTGCAGCGCGTTGATGGCAAACTTCACAATCAAGTCTTCTTGGCCGATTTCGGCTTGAGCAAAGTGCTGACGTGGACAGCGCTGACGACCACAGGCGTGAGCGTCGGCACGCCGCAGTACATGTCGCCTGAGCAAGTCATGGACTATCCGCTGACGCCTGCTTCGGATGTCTATTCGCTAGCCGTAGTCGTCTATGAGATGCTCTTGGGCAGGTTGCCCTTCTACGCCAAAAAGCCCGACCAGCTCGCCTTCCGCCACATTGATACGCCGCCACCAGCGCCCAGCGCACTCCACCCTGAATTCCCCAAACCGCTTGAGGCAGTGCTGCTACGCGCTTTGCTCAAAGAGCCTGAGCGCCGCTATCAACGGGCGGGCGATTTTGCGCAAGCCTACGCCGAAGCCGCTCGGCAGGTCGGGCGGGAGCGCTGCGCCATGCAATATTACGTTGGCGAGCCGCGCCACATTCGCTAGCGCAATAGCAAATAGATGATCAGCGCGGCAAGGGCCACTGCCAGCGCACCCAAGACGACCATGAGCGCTTGATTGGCGCCCTTGGCGCGCTGAGGCGGCGCTGAGGCGGGCTGCAACTCTCGCGCTGCTAGCGCTTCAAGTTGGCGCAAGTGCGTCGATTGTTCGTTCAGCTCGCGCAGCAGGCCGCTGCCACTTTTGACAGGCTTCAGCACAATAGCAGGCCGCTCACACAAAGGCGCGTTCCAGCGCTGCTCAGCTTCAGGCAGGCGCGCTACGGCTTCCTGAAATAGGCGCGCGAACTCGCCCGCTGATTGCGGACGTTCCGCAGGCGACTTGCTCAGTGCCATCAGCACAGGCGCGTCAAGGGCAGGCGGCACGCGGTTCAGCTGGCTTGGCGCAGGCGGCACGGCGCGCTGATGCAGGTAGAAGTAATCGGTCACGCGCTCTGCCTCAAACGGACGGTGACCGCTCAGCATCTCGCAGATCAGCACGCCAAGCGCGTAGACATCCGTGCGCACATCGGCCGACGCGCCTTCTGTCAGCTCTGGTGCCATGTAAAGCGGCGTGCCGAAAGCAGCTTGCTGATTGTGCCGCCTGCCAATGGACTTGGCCAAGCCGAAATCTGCCAAATACAGCTGATCGCGTCCATCGAGCATCAAGTTGGAAGGCTTTAGATCGCAGTGGATATAACCGAGGCTATGTGCGTAATCGAGCGCATGCGCCAAGTGCGCCAAGGCTTGCGCCGCTTCGCGCGGCGCGTACAAGCGCACGCTCAGCCGATCTGCCACTGTGTTCTCAAAATATGGCATGACCAGATAAGCTAACTCAGGCGAGAGAAAGTAATCCTGCAGCGGCACGATGTAAGGATGCCGCAACTGCTGCATGGCGCGTATTTCGCCTTCAAAGAGCGCTAAACCATTCAGATCGGCTGAAAGCTCCAAGACTTTGACGGCCACGATCTGCCCGCTATGCTTATGTTGGCAGCGGTAGACACGGGCCATGCCGCCGCGCCCGACTAAGCCTAGCACGCGGTACGCGCCAAGTTCCTTTGTCCGCGTCTCATCCACAGCCAAAGCCCTGCCTTGCCTAGGGCCATTATAGCGCCAATCCGCCTTTTGGCAGAATACGGCGCGGCGACTTTTGATATACTCAAGGCGCTATCCTTCATAGCTCGAAAGGTCATTCACATGGATTACCGCAAACTAGGGCGCACAGGTTTGAAGGTCAGCGCGCTGTGCCTTGGCACCATGACTTTCCGCTGGACAAGCTCTGAGGAAGATTCGCTGCGCGTGCTGGATCGCTTCTGGGAAGCTGGTGGCAATTTTATCGATACAGCCGATATCTACAGCCGTTGGGCTGAAGGCAATCCAGGCGGCGTAGCCGAAGAGATCATCGGGCGTTGGCTGAAGGGCAAGCCGCGCGATCAGATTGTCATCGCCACTAAAGTGCGCGGCAGGATGTGGGACGGCCCGAATGGCGAAGGCCTGAGTCGCCAACACATCATGGCGGCTGTTGAGCACAGCCTGCGGCGCCTGCAGACCGACTACATCGATCTCTACCAAGCGCATTGGCCTGATTGGGATACGCCGCAAGAGGAGACGCTGCGCGCCTTCGATGACTTAGTGCATCAGGGCAAGGTGCGCTACCTGGGCGCCAGCAACTTCAAGGCCTGGTATCTGTGCAAGGCGCTCTGGCTGAGCGATAAATACAACCTGGCGCGCTATGAGTGCATTCAGCCGCACTTCCACTTGCTCAATCGGCGCGAGGTCGAGCCTGAGCTGGCTCAGCTATGCCTTGAGGAAGGCATTGCCGTCATTCCGTACAGCCCATTGGCAGGTGGCTTCCTGACGGGCAAGTACACGCGGGAAAGCGGCGTGCCTGCGGGCAGCCGTGGCGGCGGCGCGGCCCGCTGGATGACCGATCAGGGTTTTGCCGTGATCGAGGCGCTGCGCGAGATGGGCGCGGCGCGTGGCAAGAGCATCGCGCAGATGGCATTGGCGTGGCAGTTCAGCTTGCCGTTCATCACGGCGCCGATCGTCGGCGCAAACACAGTTGCCCAGCTCGAGGAGTCGCTTGGCGCCGTTGGTGAGCGGCTGAGCGAAGAGGAAATGGCGCGCCTTGACGAGCTGACAGGCGTCAGCCGCGATTACAAGGCGCGCTGAGCGCACTGAGTGTGTGGTGAGCACGCTGCTCACCACACATTCTTAGCGCTTTAAGGTCGGATCGAAGGCATCGCGCAGCCCATCGCCGATGATGTACAGGCACAGCACAGTGATGCTGATCATCAAGCCTGGGAAGATCACCAAATGCACGCCTTTGGTGAAGAAAGTCTGTGCATTGGAGAGCATGTTGCCCCAGCTTGCTGAAGGCGGCTTGATGCCAAAGCCCAGGAAGCTGAGCGCCGATTCGACCAGGATCAGGTTGCCGATATCCAACGCTAATGCCACGATGACCACTGAGAGCAGATTCGGCAGCACATGCACGAACAGAATGCGGCTGACAGGCGCGCCGATCGAGCGCGCGCTGACGATGTACTCACGCGCGCGTATTGAAAGCGTCTCGCCACGCACTAGGCGGCAGATGCCAAACCAGCCGAGCAATCCTAGCACCAAGACCAGCACCCCAGGCCCTGGATTGAGGACAGCGACCAGGATCAGCAGGATCAGCAGCGTCGGCAAGGAGCTGACCGTTGCGATGAACAGGTTGACGGCGTCATCAATCAGCCCGCCATAGAAACCTGCCACAATTCCGACGCCGACGCCGATCACGATTGAGATGATCGCCGCGGCGAAGGCAATGCTCAGCGAGATTTGGCCTGCGTACAGCAGGCGCGAAAGATGATCGCGCCCGAGATCATCCGTGCCGAGTATATAAGTGCGTCCATCCATTGCTGAGATGCCTGTGGTGAACAAGCCGCGCTCGACAATGGCTGAGCCATCTTCGCCATATTTGATCTCAGGAATGCGCACTACGTCCATGACGCGCACATTGACAGCGCGCGGCGCGCTCAGCGAAGCGTGAATCACATGCAAGCGCGCTGTGTCCACTGCCAGATCGCGGCTGTTGATGCTGAAGGCTTTGGCCTGCAATGCCGCTTCGCCCTCACCTTCCAAACGCCCGAACAAGACAGCCGTGGTCAGTGTCTCGGGCTTGATCTCAACATCGCGCAGCACGGCTAAAAGCTCGCCCTCTGCTGAGCTGCCGCGCCGAAAGGTCAGCGTGTGCCTGCCCACTGGAATCTCCAGCAGGTTGCTGAGGCTGTTTTGGGCGATGCGCGCCGCAAACGGGCGCGTTTGATCGTCTAAGAAGACTGAGATAGCAGGTGTGCCGAAGCTGGCATGGGCAATGAGGATGTTCGCCATGCCTTCTTTAGTGGTCAATTGGCGCGGCTGTATGTCTACATGCGCATCGCCAATTTCGCGGCCTCCAGCGCCACGATCGTGCATCACTACCACGTTCAAGCCCTGCGAGCGGTAGCGATGATCGGGCAGATAAACCAAACGCGCCGTGCCGCCTGGCGGCAAGAACGCGTTGTTCGGATCGGTGCGCGAATAGCTGACGTTCAAGATATTCTGCTCAATCACAGGCGCAAAGATCGCCAGCAGCACCAAAATCAGCACGATCGCCATGGCGATCAATGTCAGCGTATCGCGGCGCAAGCGACGCAGCGCTAACTGCAGCAACGATTGCCCAGCGTAAAATTTGGCCTCGTCTTCATCTTTCAGTTTGACGACATTCGCACGAACTGCCATGTTTGGAATCCTCAGTTGAACCGAATGCGCGGATCGATCAGCGCGTACAAAATGTCCGAGATGATGAAGCCGACGATGGTCGCTATGGCTGAGAAGACCGTCACTGCCATGATCATCGGGTAGTCAAGCGCTGTGAGCGATTGTAAAGTCAGCCGACCGATGCCAGGCCATGAGAAAATTTGCTCGGTAATGAAAGCGCCACCCCAGACGCCCGCAATAGCTGGCCCGAGAAAAGTTGCCAGCGGAATCAGCGCGTTGCGCGCGCCGTGCGCAAACCAGACTGTCCGATCTTTCAAGCCTTTGGCGCGCGCCGTGCGGATGTAATCTTGCCCGATCACATCCAGCATTGAGGCGCGCAAATAGCGCGAGTAGCCCGCCAAGCCGCCGCCGCCCAGCACGATCATCGGCAAGAGCAAATGGTTGAGCCGCTCATGTAGCGGCGGGCAAGTCTCCAAAGTTGTCGGGCAGCGGCTGCCCATTGGTAGCAAACCTTTGCCATCAGGCCCTTTGATGATCACGCCGAACAGCAAGATCAGCATCAGGCCGAGCCAGAAATTCGGCACAGCATTGATGATGACCGCTAAGACGCGCATGCTGTTATCGAACAAGCTGCCGCGCCACACTGCCGAGAGAATGCCGATTGGCACGCCGAGCGATAGGGCGAAAAGCAGCGCCGAGATGCCCAGCTCTAGCGTTGCGCCCAGCCGCTCAGCGAATAAATCGAGAACGCGCCGATTGGCCACAAACGAGTAGCCGAAATCGAGCCGCAAAATGCCCAGCCGATTGCCAGGTTTCGGCTCGCCGCTGTTGTCGCGAATGCGCCATTCCCAGTCGTCGCCAATTAGCCAGCGCAAGTACTGAATCGGCCACGGATCGTTCACGCCAAGCTGCTCTGCGATGCGTACCCGATCTTGAGGCGTTAAGTTCGGATCCAACAACAAACTCGCCGTTGGCCCGCCTGGCGCTAGCGAGACGATGATGAACGCCAGCACAGTGATCAAGAAAAGCGTCGGAATCGATTGAACAATCCGCCGTGCGATATATTTTGCCATCGCCTTCAGGAAGTTCCTTTCAGCTAACCTTAAAGTGTTTTTATCATATCTCAGAGGGACTTGAAATGCTATGCTGTGTGCAGCCTGCCAGACAACAAGCGCCTGAGCCGAGGCTGGCCCAGGCGCCCGAGCATTGCGCTGTTAGCGGCGCAAGCGCAAGGTGAAGGCTTCGCTCGTGCCAAGCAGCACGGGATAATTCTCATCGCTCAGATCGTAGACGGCGATGAAGAATTGGATGCGCGACTCGCGCACGTTCTTGAAGGCTTCGTTCGGGATGAACAAGCTGATGCCTTCGAAGCGGTTTCGCCTGCCGCGCACCTCCACAAGGCGCCCTGTGGCGATTGTATCAAAGAGCGTGTAATCCTCCAGCGCACTCTCAAGATCGTTGCCGTCCAAGTCGGTGAAAAGTGCTATTACAGCCAGGCGATTGCCTGTGTAGTTCCGCAAAGTGAGCGACGTGTTGATGCTCATGCCGACGACTCCGCGCACTTTGACGTTGAATTGCGCTCGCACGTCGCTAATGGTCACCTTGTCTTCATCACTCGCGCTCTCGCCGTCTTCGCCTAGCACGTTGCCTTCATCGGGATCGATCTGCTCAGGCGGCGGCAACATCAGGCGGCCTGTGCCATAGATAACGTCGGGGCCTCGATCGCCCAGATCGATCACGCTCTGCATCAAAAATGCCCTGAGCTGCGCATTGCTCAGGCTCGGATTAGCTTGCAGTACAAGTGCTGCGGCGCCCGCGGCCACAGGCGCCGCGCCCGAGGTGCCGCTGAAACCGCGACCGTAGCCAGGCACAACCTCGTTGGTCGGCGCGCTGAGATCGGGCTTCAGCCGCTCATCTTGAGTTGGGCCCTGCGAGCTGTAAAACTCGATTTGGCGGCCGTTCAGGTCGGTTGCGCCAACAGTCAGCACACTCGCCGAATCGGCGGGCGTGGGAATGCTGTATTGCGATACCTGCGCCCAAGGCGGAATTTCGCTGTTCGTGATGATGATATCGATCAGGTGATTGGTCGTGCCGCGCGTGCGCACCACACCAAGGAAGTAAATCTCGCCTGGTTTGGAGCGGAAGTTCAGAATCTGGAACGGGAAATGGTTGCGTTTGCCGCGCCGCTGCTCCGCTGCTGCGGCCACTTCTTTGCCGTTCTTATCCAACACCACGAAGATGTATTCTGTGTCCTCGCCGCCTTTCCAATTGCCATTCCAATTCATGGCAATCGTTGTGAGAGGCGCAAAGGTCTGGAAGGGCAGCAGATTGCGATTTCTCGAGTAAAGGTGAACGCCTTTCGGGCCTGGATTGAACTCAAAGAGCGTATGCGATTGGGCATAGTTGCCCGCTGAGTTGATCCACAGCGCGCCGGTGCGCCGCATGAACAGCTCGACCAGCTGTGTGGTGTAGGAAGAGCCATCGCGCGGGCCGATCAGCTGCGAGACTGAGTAATTGACCACTTGCACTTTGTTATCTTCCAGCCATTGCAGCACTTTAGCAAAACCGCTCGAGGTACTATCTTCAAAAGCCAGATAAAGCTCAGCTTGCGGCGCCACACGATGCACCACGGCTGCCACAGCCGTGCCATGATTTTCCTCTTGCCGATCCATGCGATCAATTGGGATGTTCGTCTTGACTGTGGCCGGCAAATCTTTGCCAAGCAAGCGTTTGACGCCGCCAAAGCCTAAGTCCACGATGGCGACGCGCACGCCCTTGCCCGTGATCCCTGCTGCATGCCAAGCGTCCGCACCGATAGTGCGCGCAATCGGGCTGCTGCTGCGCTGCAGGCCAAGGCTGCCCGTCACAGCAGGAGTCGGCAGACGCCAACTGACCACATGCTCGGCATTGCCAATCGCCACCAGATAGCTGAGCAAGGTGCCAGGCGTCTGATACTGCGCCAAGAGCGCCAACGGTATGCCGATCTCGACTTCATCAGTAGTCGGATCGAAATCGTAGACGCTCACGCCGAGATTCTCCTCAAGGTCTTTCTTGAGCGCCTCGACATTGGCAGGATCGTCCACCAGCAGATAGGCGACCAGCTCATCGGCGTCGTTGATCAAGCGGCGCGTGCGCGCAAGCTCTTCTACAGCTTCCAAGCCACCTTGATCGAAAGCGATCAGCAAGTCGAGATAGCTGAGCGGGATGTTCAGCTTCTCCAAAATGCCGCTATCCTTTAAGAAAGCGGCGACACCTGCAGCGCCGTGCGCATCGTAAACCTGGAAGACGCGGCGGTATAGCTCAGCCATGTCCAGATCAGCAAGGACGCTCTGGCGCACTTGATCGAGGTACGGCTTCAGGTCAGGGAACTGCTCAAGCAGCTCATCCAGGCTTGGCGGCGGCACAAAGACAGGCGACGTGTCGCCCTCATCTGGCGGCTGCAATTTCGGCACCACAGGCGTCGGCGTCGGGCTCTCAGGCTCAATCTGAATGCCTTCGGGCGTTGGCGTGGCTTGTGCAGGCGGCTCGGCTGAGACGTAGCTGGGCAAGCTGGCGATCATGCCGAAAAACAGCGCAGCTGCCATCAGCAAAGCGAAAAAGATAATGCGTTTCATTCTAGAAACCTCCGTGAATTAAAACGGCTCGTTGCGGCGCAGCGCGAAATGACTCGCCGTCAGGAAGATGGCCGAAAAGCCCATCAATGCCAGCCAGCGTGCCGCTAATTCAGCGGCGTTCGTGGCATAGCGCACGCTCAAGGCAGGTGGCGCAGGGAAGAATTGGCGCGTCAGCGGTGCATTCGGCAGCGGTCGGTTCGTTTTCGGATTAACCGCTTGCGCTGCCACTACAATGCGCCCTTCGGTGTTGCGCTGCAGCATGTCCGCTGTGCCGCCTAACGCCTCAAGCGCCCAGCGCGTCATAGTCAGGCGCGCGATTGGCTCTAGCGCGCCTTCCATCTTGAACAACACGCCCGGGAATAAGATTTGCACGAACAACACTGCCAACACCAAGTAGGTGACCGCATTGACTTGCCGATTGAGCGCTGAGATCAGCAAGCCGAGGCTGACGCCTGCCAACGCCGTCAGCGCCATTGTGATCAACAGCTCCACATAGCCGTTCAGCAAAATGCCCTGCTGCGGCAGCTCCACGCCGAGCGAGAACAGCGCTAGCGCCACAAGGCAACTGATGACAGCCAAAGTGCCGTACACGATGAACTTAGAGGCAAGATAGGCTGTGATGCGCAAATTGACCATACGCTCGCGCAGGAACAGGCTCTTCTCGACTACGATCACGTAGGCTGAGGCGAAGACGCCGAAGAGCGCCACTGCCAATGCCAGGATGAATAGCACGCGCTCTGCCTCTGAGGCCGGCACAAACATGCCAACTGAGTTGACTGTCGGCGCAGCGCGGCGCGCGCTGCTCGGCTCAGATGGCGCTGCCTCCTCAATGCCCTCAGCAGCCGTCACAGGCGCCACAGGCGCCACAGGCACCCGATCCATCAGCAAGGCGTAGTCGCGTGGCGTGCCACGACTTACCAACATGCGCCCGCGTCCACCCTCGACTGTATCGTAGCTGATCAAGCCCAAGAAGAGCGCTACGAGCGGCAAGACCAGCATCAGCGCGATGATCGTGCGCAGATCGCGGCGCACTAGCGCCACTGTGCGCTCGGTTAGCGTGCGCGTTTGTTGCAGCAGTGAGCCACGCCGCACGCGCCGTAGTTTCTTGTTGGTCAGCGCTGAGTCTTTGACGCTCTGACCGTGCACTTTCAGGCGTTGGCTCACAAACTGATGGTATTCAGACGTTCGCTGATAGCGCTCAGCCCATTGGCGTGCCGCTTCGTGTGGATTGAACTTACCGCCGCCGATCTTCGAAGACGAAGGCGAGAAGACTAGTGTCTCGCTGACGGATTGCGCCGTCTCAGGCAGCGTAGCGACCTTGTTATAAATCTCGGAGTAGTCGCGCGCCTGGAAGAACTTGAGCGCCTGCTTGGGCGGGCCGAAGTAGGTTAGGTAGCCGCGCGCCATCAGCGCGACATGATCGCACAGCT
This sequence comes from Chloroflexota bacterium, assembly GCA_003695215.1. Lineage (GTDB taxonomy): Bacteria > Chloroflexota > Anaerolineae > Aggregatilineales > UBA2796 > CP2-2F. The sequence continues at coordinate 3,803 of RFIM01000201.1, read as the reverse complement.
CAATGTTGAGCGTGGTGTGCGTGACCACGATCACAAGATGACCGCGGTCCGCCAAGCGGCGCAGCGTCAGCATCATCGACCTATCCAAACCTGGGTCTAGCCCGCTGGACGGCTCATCCATGAACAGCAAAGTCGGCTCTGCCATCAGCTCTAGGGCGATGCTGACGCGCTTGCGCTGCCCGCCGCTCAAATTGCCGACTAAGCGGTCGCGGAAGTCGGTCAGTTCAAGGGCTTCCAACACGCGTTGGATGCGTTGTTGGCGCGATTCATCGGGCTCATTGGGAAAGCGCATCTTCGCGCCATAGTAGAGCGTCTGGTAGATGGTCAGCCCATTCTGGACGATGTCGGTTTGCGGCACATAGCCGATGATCGGCTGATAGGTCTCATAATTTTGGTAGAGATCGTCGCCGTTGATCAGGACTTTGCCGCTGGTGGCAGGCTGGGCGCCATTCAAGGCGCGCAGCAAGGTAGATTTGCCTGAGCCGCTGCCACCGATAATGGCCACGAACTCGCGCGGTTGCACGGCCATAGAGACGTCGTGCATTGTCTTGATCGTCACACGCCCGAGCCAGCCTGAGCGGTAGAGCATATTCAGGTTGTAGGCGTCAATTTCCAGCTTCTGTGCGGCTGCCAGACGCGTCAGCGCCTTGCCGTTATAGACGAAGAGCGCCTGATCAATGCGGATCACGTCGTCTGGGCGCAGGCGATGCGGCGCCGTCAACTTTTTGTCGTTCACGAAGGTGCCATTGACGCTTTGGTCATCCACGATGACATGTGCATTGCCTTGGCGTGTGATGATGGCATGGTGCCACGAGACCGCCAACGAATTCAAGTGGATATGCGCCTGAGGATCGCGCCCGATGATGCACGGCGAGACATCGAGCGGGTAGGTGCGCCCAACGGACTCGCTGCCCAGTGCGCGCTCGATCGGATTGGAGAAAATGAGCGTTGCGCCGACGCCTGAGCGATCCTGCAGGCGGATGATATCACCATCGCGCAGCAGGATGCCGCTCGCCACAGGCTGGTTGTTGACCAGCACGCCGCCGTTGGTCAGATCGAAGATACGGTAGGTTGTGCCTTCTTGCAGCAAGCGTGCATGGCGTGTGGCGATGCCAGGCGCTCGTAGAGAGATATCTTGGTGCGGCTCGCTGCCGATGTTCAGCGTGCGCTGCACCACGAGCGCCGTGAAAGGCGCGCCGTTATCTGGCTGCACGCGCAAAGTCGGCTCGTGGCTATCTATCTCGCTACGGCTAACAGAAAGCGTGTTTTTCTCAGGCATACTACTTTTCCAAGGCGCTAGCCATACATTCTGTTCGGTTGAATTGTATGGCAGGTTCTTTTAGAAAACTATCGAGCTCAGCGCGCCGTTCTTTTTTCAAACAAATCTTTTGTGAGATTTTTGCAACTTTTTTGCAAGCCGTGCCGCGCCGCGCCATTCAAGCAAGTTATGCACATATGGTTTTACACATCAGATAGCCGTAGTAGAGCCTGTCGATATGTCGATAACTTGGGCTAAAAATGGCGCACAGATGTGCTAAAACGCCATATATGGGCTATATGATAAATCACAGAGCCTATATATGGCGTTTTGAAGTAGCTTACAAAAGTATACTTATCAACATTTGGACTGTCGATAACTTGGCAAGTTATCGACAATATCAACATGAGCTCTATGACTATGGCGCTTACCGAAAAAGTTATCGACATTCCGAGCCGAGTTATCGACAGGTTATCGAAAAGTTATCGACAATTTCTGAGCTGATGTTCATGCGCTTTTATTCAGCGCTATTTTGATATAGAGCGCCTCGTCGCTTGTGGGCAGACGCTTTCTGCTTGCGCGCTCGGCGCGCAGCCAGTATGCGGCTTTGGCGTGCCAACGACCTGTGTTGCCGATTTTGCCGATCTAGTGGTAGACTGATCATGCACTGGAGGATAGGGCGCAATGATGTACGGCAGACTGGATGTCTACTGGCCAAACGGGCCCTCAGAGAGCTATCGACTTGAGAAACCGATTGTGGCAATCGGGCGATCGACGGGCAATGATATCACCCTAGATGCCACGTCCGTTTCGCGCTACCACATTACCATCTCGCACGAAAATGGGCAGGTGGTGCTGCGCGATAAAGACTCGGGCAACGGCACCTATGTGGATGGCCAGCGCATCAAGCCTGAAGAGCCAGTGATTTTGCGCGGCGGCGAGGAAATTCAGATCGGCGACCTGCGCCTAATTTTCATTCCCTTGCAGGATGACGTGCCGACCCAGCCCGTTAGCGCGCTAGATACAACGCAGCGCGTTGAAGCAGCGGGCTTGAACTTCCGTGTGGAGCTAGAAGCGCCGCACATGCCCGTCACGCCGGGCGCAGATGTGCAAGCTGCCCTAGTCATCCAGAACGTCGGCCAGGAGTCTGAGCGCTACACGGTTGAGGTAGAAGGCTTGCCGCGCGAATGGGTGCGCCTTGACCGCCCTGAGCTGGAAGTGCGCCCTGAGGAGTCAGCCAGGGTCACTTTGCATTTCAAGCCCTTGCGCCGCAGCGATAGCAAGCCTGGCGATTATCCGATCCACGTGACCGTACGTTCTAAGCGCGCGCCTGAGCAGAGCACTACTGTGGCGTTCACGCTGACCGTGCGCGCCTATAGCGGCTTTGGCATGGCTTTAGCGCACAGCGAAGTCGAGCTGCCTGCGCCTTTCGATCTGTACGTGCACAATCAAGGCAGCGCACCTTTGCCGATCGCGCTGTTTGGCAAGGCGGCGAACGATCTGCTGGAGATCAATATTCAGCCTTCGGCGCTGACTTTAGGGCCAGGCGAGCGGCAGCGCGTGCGCGGCTACATACGCACTAAATCGCGCATTTTGCTCGGCCGCACCGAGCGCGTGCCTTTTGACGTACTGGCTCAGGCACAAGACAATTCGAAGTTCCTCGCCACAGTGCCTGGTGTGGCCATCATCAAGCCGTTGCTGAGCAGCCTGTTGAGCAGCGCGCTGGTTGGCATTGCGCTGCTCTTGTTGATCGTAGTGGTCGTGCTTCTGGCGCGCCCGCGTGCTGCCAATATCGCCGCCTTCACTGTGCAGCCGATGACGCTTTTGCGCAATGTCGATCAATCGCTCAACTTCTCCTGGCAGATCGAGAATGCCCAAGCCGTCACGCTTGAGATAGAAGATTTGGGTAACAACGTCAGTAGGCCTTTTCCTAACCAATCTGTCAAGACTAGCAACATGATGACGATCATGCCGTTCGGCGACGTGATCTTGCGCCTTGTGGTGCGCGGCGATGATGGCGAGACCGTGCGCGAAGAACTTCGCCTGGAAGCTAAAGATCCTGCTTGCCAGCTGCGCGGCGATCAGGCAAGCGTGACCCTTCACAGCGGCCCAGGCGAAATCTACCCTGTGCGCGCCGCGCTAGATGTGACGCAGCGCGGCCTCTTCTACGTGCCCGATCGGCGCGATGCCAGCGCCCAGTGGATTCGCCTTGCCGCACCTGAGCAGTATCAGAACGGCTGGATACGCGCTAATGCAGTCATTTGCAGCAACTTCACGCCCGATAAGCTGCGCAGCATTGAAGCCGACCAAATTCCACCTACGCCGACGTTCACACCTACGCCGACCAACACACCTACGCCCACGCCGACGCCGACCAACACGCCGACGTTCACACCGACGCCGACTAGCACGCCGACATTCACACCGACGCCGACCAGCACGCCGACGTTCACACCGACGCCGACTAGCACGCCGACGTTCACGCCGACGCCGACTAGCACGCCGACGTTCACGCCGACGCCGACTAGCACGCCGACATTCACGC
>RFIM01000200.1 GCA_003695215.1 Chloroflexota bacterium | reverse complement strand
GTGAAGCACGGCGAGACAGGCTTTCTGGTGCCTGCGCACGACCCAGCCGCTTTTCATCAGCGCGTACGCCAATTGCTGAGCGATGCCTCTTTGCGCACGCGCATGAGCGCTGCTGCGCGCGCCTACGCACAGCAGCAGGCTTGGTCAGCTGTGATGCGCGCCTTAGAAGGCTACTACGCAGAGGCACTTGGATTGCAAGAGCGCCGAGCTAGGATGCGCCGATGTTGAAGCGCCGCTGCGAAGGCTGCTTTTATCTCGGCTGCGTGGCGCCGCTCGGTTTCAGCGCGTTGGCGCTATGGATTCTAGCTGATAGCGCGCGCCGCGCTGCTCGCCAATTTTTAGGCAAATAGCGCTAAAGCAAGGCGCTAAGGCCTCAGCCATCAGCCATGATTCGATCGATCGCCTCGACCAGCTGCGCCATGTTCGCCACTTGATAGACGCCAGAGGCCAACGGCGCGTACGCCAACATGTCGCTATCGCCTGTCCCCCATTGATATTGCGGCTCAGGGTTGAACCACAAGACGCGCCGTGCGCGCCGCCGCATCTCAGCCGCAAGGTCAAGGCGCGGATCGTTGTAATTGTTGCGCCCGTCGCCCAGCAGGATGACCGTAGTGCGGCTATCGATAGCGTCCAGCTTGTCGTTGAACAAGGTCTGCAGGCTGCGCCCGAGATCGGTATTGTAAGAGCCGGGCGGGTGGTTAAGCAGCACCTCGCGCACAGCAACTTCAGGGCGCATCGCCTTGAAGTAATCACTGATCTCATGCAGGTCGCTGATGAAGATGAAGCTGCGCGCCTTTGCCACTTGGTCTTGTAATTCGTAGATCAAAGTGAGCATAAACTCGGCGCAGTAGCGCATGGACGTGGAAATATCGCAGATCAGCGCCAGGCGCGGCTTCACGCTGCGCTTGCGGAACTGCAGCTCGATCGGCGTGCCGCCATAGCGCAAGTTATGGCGCAACGTGCTCTTCGGATCGAGGACGCCATCTTTGGCGCGGCGTTGGCGCAGCGCGGCGCGGCTGCGCAATTTGGCGGCAAGGCGCTTCACCTCATCGCGCAGCGCTTCCGCCTCTTCTTGGCTCAAGGCGCGGAAGGGCGTGTGCATCAAGTCCTGCGCCTCAGGCTTCTCAGGCGGATTCTCGCCCATGTTACGCGCGATCAGGTTGCCGATGAAGCGTTCGATCTGCTCGCGCAGCGACTCGGCATTGGCGCGCAGCATCTCCATGACCTCCTGGATAGCTTCTTCGCTCATGCCCGCTTCTTGCAGCGCTGCCTCCAGCTGATCCAGCAGCTCTTGGAGCGCGTTCAGGCTCAAGGCGCGCATCATCAAACGCCGATAGTAGCTCTGCTGCGACGGATTATCAGCGCTCTGCATCCCGATTTGTTGCGCCGCTTGCTCAAGATCACTTTGATCGAACGGACGTCCGCGCATGAGCTGCTGTAGCAGCTGCTGCAGCGCTTGCGGATTGTTCGCCAATGATTGCAGCGCTTGCTTGAGCATCTCTTGCTGTTCGGGCGTCAGCTCTTGCTCCATGTTGAACATTGGCGGCGCCGCAGTATCGAAGAAGAGCGGGAAGAAATAATCAAAAGTGGGCAGATCGGAAGCCTCTTTGACCAAAGTGGTGCGCAATGCCGACTGAAAGATGCCGCGCTCATACACGCCGACCTGCTCTAAGGCGCGCATGGCGTCGTAGCTCTCAGCCACTGAGATACGCACTCCGGCAGCCCGCAACGTCCGAATGAACTCAACCAATCGCTTGTCCATAGCTCAACCCTCGCGCTAAGACGGTACGCTGATTGTAGCGCAAAGGCGCTCCTAACGCACGTCATGAGCAGGCTGCACGGTCAAGTGGGTGCCGTCAGTGCTGAAGTGCAGCGTGCCATGCTGATCCGTGCGGTATAGCGGCGCGTTCAAGCGCTCGATCAGCGTTTGAGCAGGCTGCGCCTTCAGATCGCCGTGCTCGGCGACGACGACTGCGATTTGCGGCTGCGTTCGCTCTAAAAGGCGCGTCGGATTGCTATCAGCAGCGCCGTTGGATGCCAGCTGTAGCACGTGCGTCCATAAATCCTCAGTTGTGCGCAGCAAATTGCTGATGGCCTCAGGCGCTGCCTCAGCGGCGATCAGAAAGCGCGCCTGGCCGTACTCGAGGCGCAAGATCAACGGCGCTGTATCAGGGCGCACAGCGACCTCAGGCACGCTTTGCGGCGCCAACGCGATGAGGCGCACGCCATCGCTCGTCTCCAAGCGCCATGCCGCGCTGATGAGTTGGCTAGGTGCGTTCGCCTTGGCTAGCGCCGATTCCAGCGCCGCGAACGTCGGGCTGCCCGTGCGCTGACCGTTGTGGCAGAAGGCGCCGATGCTGTAGCGCTCCAGCAAGGCAGGCAAGGCGCCGATCAGCCGATCGTGTGGCGCACTGACGATCAATACATCGATGTGCCGCTTATAAAATGGCAAGCGATCGCCGATCGCCTGCTGCAAGCGCTGTGGATTCTCGCCGCCGTCGATCAAAATATGCGCGCCATGCGGCGTCTGTATCAGCACAGCGCTGCCTTTGCCGACAGCTAGCCACCAAACATGCAGCTTCCCATCAGGGCGCGCCGCCACGAATAGCCAGAGGATTGCTGCCACGCTGCTGCCGCCCGCGATGAGCGCTGTTGAGCGCCTTGTGCGTTGCAGCCAAGCCCTGACGCGGCGCCGCACAGCACGATGCTGCATGGCGAATGCCGTCAAGCCGAGCAGCGCGCCGTAATACAGCGCTACGCTCAGCGGCGTGAGCAAGAGCGGGACGTTCGGCGCGGGCAGCTCAGCTGCGCTACGGATGATGGCGAGCGTATAACTCAGCGGCAGGCCAACAAGCCACGCCACAAACTGACCGAGCGGTTGCCATAGCGCGCCAATAGCCAGCAGCGCCAAGCCGCCTGACATAATTGCCGCTTGTGCAGGCGCCACCAAAAGGTTTACTAGCAGGCTGAGCGGCGCAAAAGTGCCGCTGATCAATAAGATGAGCGGCAAGGTCGTGATTTGCGCTGCGATTGTGACTAAGAAGAGTTCTGCTAAGCCTACAACGAGCGGCTGTGCGCGCTCAGCGCCGATCAAGTGCTTCAGCAGGCGCTCGCTGAGCTGTGTGAGCGGCGGCAAGTATAGGATCAAGCCGAGCGTCGCTGCTGCGCTCAAGATCAGGCCCAGATCGAAGAGCATCAGCGGATTGAACAGCGTCATCAGGAAAATCGCAGCCGCTAGCGCCGTCAGGCCGTCATTGCGCCTGCCCAGGCGTTCTGCCAATAGCACAAAAGTTGCCATGATCGCCGCGCGCAGCACGGAAGGCTCGGCGCCGACGAATAGCACATACAGCGAGACGCCACAAATAGTCACCAGCAGCGTGCCTGCGCGCCCTGCCAAACGGCGCGGCAGCAAACGCGCCACTGCCATCAGCAATGCCACAATCACGGCGATGTTCGCACCGCTGATGGCGATCAAATGCGCCGTGTTAGTGCGCCGAAAAACTTCTGCCAGTTCCTGCGTGAGGTTGCTCTCATCGCCCAGCAAGATGCCCGCTAGAAAGGCCGCCTGCGGATCGGGCAACAAGCGCCTGATGAGCGCGTTGGCCTCAGCGCGGAGGTGATAGAGCGCTGCCGCAGACGGATCGCCTTGATCGCGCTCCAGGACGCTGATCTCAGCGTTCAAGACGACTGTATGGATGCCTTGCCGCGCTAAAAAGTCGCGGAAAGAGAAAGCGTCGAAGGTCGGCGGCGTCTGTGGCGCGCCACGAATGCGAAGGCTATCGCCATAGCGCACATCGGCGTAGCGCTCAGTGTAGACGAGCGCCTCGCCTTGCACAGCTCGGCTGATCTCGCCGCGCTGCCAAAACCTGACGCTCACTTTCAGGCGCAGGGCATTCTCTCGGCGCTCAGGCGGCGCACTGACTATACCTTCTAGCACGGCCGTGCCACGATCGTTATAGAAAGCCAGTTGATCAGGGCGGAATGGCTGCAGCGCCGCGCTGTGATGAGCCATTCC
>RFIM01000199.1 GCA_003695215.1 Chloroflexota bacterium | reverse complement strand
TTGGAAGGCTTGATCTCAAGTGCGCTAATGTGCTGCGCTTTTATGGCGGCACTCTGGTCTGTGCGCCCAACACACCCACTTGGCAGTGCGATATCTGCCATTACCGAGAATTCGATGCCAACGTGCTGCGCCGCATCAAAGTTTTGCTGCAGCGCGATGCGCCGCCTTCCAATCAGTATCGCCCGACGCGCCCAAAACGCGACTCAGCGCGCCAGCTGACTTGAGAGCGGCAGTAGAATGTGGAAGGTCGCGCCTGGGCAAGCCTGCTCATCGTAGCCGTCGCTCTCGGCCCAGACGCGCCCATTGTGCGCCTCAACGATGCGCGCCACAACGGTCAGCCCGATGCCCAAGCCCATGCCCATGAAGTCCGTCTTGCTGGTGCGCCCGCGATTGACGTCAATGTTGGTGTAGAACGGCTTGAAGAGCAAGCGTAGTTGCTCAGGCTGAATGCCAATGCCATGATCGCTGACGCGCACGTGCAGCACATCGGCTTGCTTGCCAATGTGAAAGCCGATCGGCGCGCCGCCATCAGGCGTCGCCTTGATCGCATTGCTGATCAGGTTGCTGAAAGCCAAGCGCAGCAAGGCCGCATCGGCCATGATGACCTGTTCCCAGCAGTCGCCGCTCATCTCAAGGCGCAAGCGGCGCCGCTCCAAAGCAGTGCGGTACTCTTCAATAGCTTGGCGCGCCACATCGCCGATCAGCACAGGCGCCATGAAAGCATCCACTTGATTGGCCGCCAGGCGCGCCATCACCACGACTTCATTCATGACTGTGTGAAGGCGCTGCAAGCCTGTAGCCGCCATGTTGGCCAGTTCCACATAACGCGGATTGACGGTCGGATCGGCTTGCAGCTGCTGGCAGAGCATCTGAATGTAGCCTGAGAGCACGGTCAACGGCGTGCGCAGCTCATGCGAGACTTGCGTCAGGAAGGCGGTCTTAGCGCGTTCCAGATTGCGCAGCTCGGCATTATCTTCCTGCAACTTGCGCACAGTCTGCTCCAGCTGGCTGGTCAGAGTGGCTTGCATCTCTTTAGTGGCGCGCCGTTGATCGGCTTCGCCAAGCTGTTCAGTGCGTCCGCCGAGAAAGTCGTGGATAGTCGCTACGAGCGTGCGCGAGTCAATTGGTTTGGTGATGTAGCCGATGCAGCCCGCTGCCAGAGCGCGCTCGCGCACTTGCTTCTCATTGTGCGCTGTCATAGCCACAATGGGCAGCCCTTCGCCAACAATGGCGCGAATGCGCGCTGCGATCACTTCGCCCGAGAGATCGGGCAAGTTCAAGTCAGTCAGGACTAAATCAGGCGTGCGCTGTTTGAGAATGTCCAAGCCTTCCAAGCCATTTTGAGCGGTCAACACGTCAAAATCGCGCTGCAGAATCTTGCGCACCAGGTTGCGCGCGTGCGCGTCATCTTCGATATACAGGATCGTCCGCTTTTCAGCCACTTCTCAGATATCTCTCGGTCACTGCTCGAACAAATCAGGTAAACTGTGTTCTCAATGATAGTGACACCGGGCCGACGCGCTTCTATCAAAGCTCTCTCAATTAAGGGTGATGTCTCAAGAATGATCGCCTCAAGGATTCGCCTAATTTTCAAGCGCGCTGTGGCGCTGTGCCTGCTGCTCGCCTTGATAGGCGTCCTGACGAGCTCAACAGCGCAGGCTGAGCTGTGCCTAGGCGCGCTCTTCAGCACTTGGGCCGCCTCTGAATTGCCTGAGCCGACCACCTACATGCGCGCTGAAACAGACAGCGCGATCGGCACGGCCCAGGGCATTTACACGGGCGAGATCAGCAGCGGGCGCGCTCAGCGCAAAGCTGTCGATCGGGCTTGCTTGCCTAATCGACCGTTTCTGGGCACAGAGCTGTATTGGCTGCCTGAAGGCGAGAGCGGCGAGCAGGAGCGCGCTTGGCTGCGCGAGCTTCAGCTGGACTTCCTGCGCGTTGAAGTGACAGCCGACGAAGTGCGCGATGCGCATGCTGCCGATCCCTTTGATCCGAGCTTCAGCCAGGCCGACTTCGACTATCAGAGCGGGCGCGGTTGGCATTTCAACGATCCCGAGCGCACGCTGACCAACATCATGCCTTACATTGGCGGCACAGATGGCCTAGTGCGCTTTCCACTGATGATGGTCATGCACCATGGCGGCGAGTCCTATATGGGCAATCCGCCAAATAGCCAGGCCTACGCTGATTACTTCTTGGCGGTTGTTTACTACTACAACGTGGTGCTGAATCAGGGCATCAAATATTGGGAGGTGCTCAATGAACCTGATTGGGGCTATGGCGAGGCAGCTGTCTCGCCTAGCGTCTATGCGGCGATCTTCAGGCGCGTAGCAGAGCGCATCCGCGCTCACCCTGATCCGCGCGTGAACAGCATCCGCTTAGGCGGGCCCGTGCTTGGCAGCGGCGATCCGATTGATGGCGACTATCCAACAGGCTTTGCCAATCGAACCAACAATGGCGAGCGCGCTTGGCGCGCCTACATACCGACGCTTTTGGCGCAAGGCTCGCGGCGCGGCGCTCACGATGTCGGCTTCCTGAGCTGGCACGACTATGGCAGCGATACCTGGGACGTGCCCAATAACCTCTACCGTCTGGAGAACATCTACGCGCTCTACAATCGCGTCAATGCGCTGTACGCTTATAGCGCGGCTTATCCTGTGCCCTTGCCCTTGGTGATCTCTGAGATGAATCTGGCCGCAGGCAAGACTCTGGCACAATCAAAGGCGTACTATAAGAACTTTTACGCGGCGCTCTGGCATACCAGCGCTTTGAACACATATTTCGCCACGGGCAAGGTGCGCATGCTCTCGCACTTCTTCTGGAAGGGCAATAATCACTGGCCCAAAGGCTTGGTCTATCAAGATGCCGACTCGGGCAATGCGTTAGTGCGCAATCCCGTCTGGTGGGCCTATCGCGAGTACATTGCGCACACAGCGCAGAAGATTCTAGCGGCTTACACCGGCTTGCAGGATCGCTGGCTAGACGCTATCGTGACCACAGATGCTGACGGGCAGGTGATCTACCTGATTGCCGTCAATAAGAGCGATGCGCCGCGCGCCATTGACTTCGCTTTTGACGCGCCTGAAGGCTTTGGCGGCACTGTGCTGGTCAGCAAGCGCACTATGCAGCCTGGTGGCGATGGCTTATATGGCGCGCCCTTCGCCGAGCCGCTCATCACAGATGCCTACCAGTGGCAGCCTGTTCAGCTCGCCCTGGATCGTCAGATTCGCTACGCTGAGACGTTGCCGCCGCGCACGATTGTCTACTATACGCTTCAGCAGCGTTGAGGTGAAGGCGCGCCAACGGCTGTGTTATAATGCGCGGCTAGCCTTTAGCCATCAGGAGTATGAGAGTGTTTCGCAAGGTCAACGCGCTTGTTCTGCTGAGCGGCATCGGTCTCTTGGCGCTGACATTCGCTCTGCGCGGCTTGATCGCAGTGCAAGCTCAAGGCACTGAGCTGCTCACTAACAACGGCATGGATTCTTACGTCGGCGGGCCAGGCGGCGTGGTGCCAACAGGCTGGACGCTGACGGCGAATGTGCCTGTCAACTCTTCAAAGCAGGACTGGGTCTTCAACGAATTTCCTGGCTTCGGCTCATCCTGGAAGGTGGATACCAACGGCTACGCCTTCACGATGTACGCCTATCAATTTGTGGCGGGCGTGCGCGCTGGCACGCCATTGGTCTTCACAGCGTATGCAAACGTCTTCACCTGCAACCGCGAGGATTCGTGCATTGGCGCCAATACGCCGCGCACTTCGCAGCGCGAGTCAGGCGCGCGCACGCGCATCGGCATCGATCCAACTGGCGGGCGCGATCCGAACGCGCCGACCGTCAAATGGTCAGAGTACATTCAGCCGTTCGATCAATTCTTGCCGATGACGATCGAGGCGCGCTCTGAGAACGACAATGGCGTCACCGTCTTCTTGAACGCCACACAAACGGTCGGCATGTTGCTCAATCACGTTTACTGGGATAATGTGAGCTTGCGCGCTGGAGTCGGCAGCGGCGGCGTGGCTGTGCCAACTGTGCGCCGCGATGTGCCGTTCGTCACGCCGCAAGGCATGCAGCCTGATGGCAGCATCATCCACACAGTCCAGGAAGGTGATACACTGGCTTCTATCGCCGTGGCTTATGGCATCTCGCTCTCGGAGCTGCGCCGCTTGAACAACATTCCGCCTGAAGAGTATGTCATCCGCCCTGGGCAGCGCTTGATCATCAAGACGCCGGCGCCGAACATCACTTATGTCGTCGTCACCGCCACACCGACTCCCGATCCGAATTTGCCGCCAACGGCTACTTTCGCGCCGATCATCGTCCTGCCAACTGACACGCCCGTCGGCATCATGCCGATCACAGTCATCCCAATCACTATCGTGCCTGGCACGCCAATAGCCAGCAGCGAAAAGCCGACGCCCACGCCCACGGCCTCAGCTGTGAGAGCGCCGCGCTTGCGCATCCCGCCACAAGACCCGCGCCGCATCGTGACTGTGCCGATCCGACCGCGCAGCACGTTCGTCGCGCCCGCAGGCTCTGGCCTGCAACTGCCCACTGAGAGCGTCGCACTCGCCATGAGTGCGACCTCAACTGGCTCACTTGCGCCAACAGCGACCGCTATGACAGCGAGCCCAGAGCAGCCAAGCGCCTCGCCAACAGGCATGATCGTGCTGATCATCGTCACCTCAACTGCCCAGGCCACTCAGACGCCTGTGGCGCATACAGCCACGGCCTCGCCAACGGACGCGCCGCCTACACCTGGCCCTGAGAACACGCCGACCGCGCCTTTGCCCACGCTCATGCCCAGCGCGACCCTCATTATGTCGACCGCGCTTCCGCCTGCTACCTCAGCGCCAACGCGCGCCATTGCAGCTATCCCGACTATTGCTGCAGAAGCCTTGCCACCTGATCAGACGCGCCTGTGCGTGATTGCTTTTGACGACGCCAACACCAACCGCCTGCGCGATCAAGGCGAGCCGCTGCTCATCGGCCTGCAAGCCAGCCTTCTGAAAGATGGCGCCACTGTCCAGACGCTCAGCACGGTTGCGCTAGCGCCAACATGCTTCAGCGATCTGCCTGAAGGCACCTACACCCTTGTGGCAACACCGCCCGAGACTTACGGACTGACCACGCCCAGCCAATTGCAAGTGCAAGTGCAGCGCGGCGCCGCTCTGATGGTCAGTTTCGGCGCCGCGGGCAGCTATCAGCCCACTGCCCTACCCGCTGCTCTTGAGCTCCCGCCGCCTTCCAACAGCGCGCCAGCCAACTCGCAACGGAGTGCGCTGCTGGCTTTCCTGCTGGAGAATTTCGGCGTAGTGATCGCCTCCCTGGCCGCTCTGACGCTCATCAGCGGCTTGACTGTCGCTGCACTTGTGAGCCGCAGCTGATCATGCGCGCCTGCAGTCGCCGCGCCTTCTTGAAACTGCTCGGTCTGAGCGCCGCCGCCCTGAGCTTGCCACATCTGGCCGCAGCCGACGCTGTGCCGCTCACGCGGCGCGCCTTGCCGCTGCTCATCGCTGCCCTGCGCAATCTCGGCGCAACTTTCCACGCACTACCCCGCCCAGCGGATCAGCCGAATGCACCTACTGTTGGCATCGGCTACCCGCCAACGCCCGATCCGCTCGGTGAGGCTTGCGCGCCGTGAGTGTTGGCAGACTCTAACCACAAGCCGATGTGAACCTTTCAGGGTATCGCTAGAATAGCGGCCGAGCGCCTTCCGCGCTGCGCTTCTGCACAATGATCCGAAAACGAGGTTACAATTGTAGGCAGCGCTGCAGATAGCTAATCGGCAAAGCGAACACGTGAAGCGCAAAAGGTAGAGCATAGTCATGAAAGTCACATTCTGGGGCGCGCGCGGCAGCATACCCGCGCCAATGGGCCAAGACGAACTCCGCGAGAAGCTCAAAGCGGCTCTGTTAGGCGCAGTTGGCGTCGATCTGACTGACCGCGCCGCCGTTGACGAGTACATCGCCCGTCTGCCTCAGTGGATTGCCTCAACAGCGGGCGGCAATACCACCTGCATGGAGGTGCGCGCCGACCAGACCCTCTTGATCCTCGATTGCGGCTCTGGGATGCGCTTGTTGGGCAACGCCCTGATGCGCGAGGCTTTTGGCAAAGGGCAAGGCGAGGCGCACATCCTGATCTCGCACACGCACTGGGATCACATCCAAGGCTTTGTTTTCTTTGCGCCCGCCTATGTGCGCGGCAACAAGCTGCATTTCTACAGCCCGTTCCCTGATCTCAGCACGCGCTTTGAAGATCAGCAGCGCGAAATCTATTTCCCTGTAGCCATGGATTACATGAGCGCCACGCGCACGTGGACGGTTCTAGACCCGAACGAAGCCTTCCAGATCAACGACGTCAAGGTCGAGTTGATGCTGCTCTCGCATCCGGGCGGCGCTTACGCCTACCGCCTGACTCATCAGGGCAAAGTCTTGGTCTACGCCACAGACGGCGAATATCAGCGCATGGATGCCGAGCATACCGCCCGTTACGTCGACTTCTTCCGCGACGCCGATTTGCTGATCTTCGATGCCCAATATAGCTTCGAGCAAGTCATCGATGAGAAGCGCGATTGGGGCCACAGCACGCCGAAGATGGGCGCTGAACTCGCCTTCCGAGCGCGCTGCAAGCGCCTTGCCCTGACCCACCACGATCCTCTGGCAACTGACGAGCGCCTTTGGAATGCTGTGGCAGAAGCGTATAATTACCTCGCCTTCCGCAGCCGCGGCAGTGGGCAAAGCCTCGAGACTGAAGTGATCCTCGCTCAAGAAGGGCGCACTGTTGAACTCTAGGCGATATCCCTGTGCCATCAGTATACACAACAGGTTGAATGGTCATGTCAGCTGAGCGCCCTGCTGCGCCAAAACCGAAGATCGCCATCTTAGAGCCACGCTCGGCATGGCGCGCTAAATTGCAAGAAACTCTGGCAGGCTTGTACAGCCACTTGGTCATCTCAGCTACTTATGACGAATTCTTAGTTGCGCTGCAAGAGATGCCATTTGACCTGGCAATTGTGGACTTGTGGATAGATGATGCGGCAGGTGATGCCGATCATAGCGCCCAAGATTCGCTCGAGGCCTTGCTCTACCTGACTGAACACGCGCTGCAGACGCGCCTTGTGGTCATTGGCGAAGCCGACGGCCGCGAGCCGCTCCTGGAGACGCCCGGCATATCCGATCAGATCGCTTTCCTGCCGCGCGAGCAATTCTCGCCTGAGGCGCTGCAGGCGATCATCACGCGCCATGAGGATCACCTCAGCAGCCCAATCAGCTTAGGCCACACAGGCGTGCTGATCAGCCTTGAGTTGCAGCCGCCGCGCGTCGGCACGCGCATCGGCATGCCGCGCGTCCTGATCGTCGAAGATCAGCCCTTCTGGCTGAACCTCTTTGCGCGCATGTTGGAGGAGGCTAACTATTTTTGGCGCGCTGCAACGACCTATGCGCAAGCGTTGGGCAGGTTGCGCCTTGAGAGCTTTCACGTGGTGCTGCTCAATCCTTCGGTCAGTGCGGCCAGCACAGGCGAGGCACAAAATTGGCAGCTCCTGGACTACCTGACGCGCCATTGCCCGCGCACCAAGCTGATCGCCATCAGTGGCAAGCTCAGCGCCTCTGAAGTGGCCAAGTTGTTCATAGGCTATCCGATTCGCGGCTATGTGGATAAGAATTCTTTTGATAAAAACAGCCTGCTCAGCCTGATCGAGCGCCAAATCAACAAGTCGGCCTTGCGCGTGCAGACGCTCGGCGATTTCCGCCTCTGGCGCGATGGGCGCCAGATCACGCACTTAGGCGCGCCTGAAGCAGAGCTACTTTTGAAGTTGCTGATCACGCGGCGCAACACGGCTGTGCCAGCCAGCGATCTGCTGCAATGCCTGGCGCCGCAAAGCAGCCTAGCGCGCGACTTCGCACGCCTCACGGAGACGATCAACGCTGTGCGCTTCGCCCTAGAGCCTGAATTGCCGCGCCCAGCCGATTCGCGCCTGATCCTGCGCGAAGGCGCCAGCTACCGCTTCGTGACTTCGCATCAGGTCGAGATAGATGTCGATCTGCTGGAGCAGCGCCTGAATGAAGCGCGCCTTTCAGAGAGCAAAGGCGAGATTGCCGATGCAATCCGCCTTTATGAGCAGGCGATAGCGCTCTACCAAGGTGACTACCTGCCTGCAGATCGCCATATCGCTTGGACGGCCAATGAGCGCGCCGCAGTGCAGGCGCTTTACGCCAACGCCCTGAATCGGATCGCCGATCTCTACGCCCATGAAGGCGACTTGGATAAAGCTATCCAAGCGGCGAACACAGCGCTCTCTGTAGATGCTTACGCTGAGATCACCTACCGTCGGCTGATGCGCTATCACGCTTGCAAAGGCGACCGCAAAGCAGCCGCAGCTGTCTACCGCACTTTGGTGAAGCTCTTCTCTGAGCTGTTTGCCGAGCCGATCAGTCCACTCACGCAGCGCCTTTATGAAGATATCGCCGCCGATCGGCCGATCAGCTGCGTCGAAGTGCGCCCTGGCACAGGCGAATTTCAGGCGCTCAGCAGCGACTGAATCGCGCTTGATGTGCGCGCTTCTTCTTGTGCGCTTTGTACAAAGGAGACTATTGGCACAGCCATCAAAGCGGATTAAAATTGGCTGCCGATAGCATATCTCAAATTAACTTTTGGGGATAGGCCTATGCGTAAATTGAGTTCAACCAAACGCTTTGTGACGTTTGCGCTGATCGCGCTGTTGGCACTCCTGCCAAGCGCGCTGCTGGTACGCGCTGAAGAAGAGCCTATCGTGATCGGCGTGGCAGTGGCGCAGACCACAAACGTGGCGCTTTTCGGCCAGGAGCAGATCATCGGTGCACAGATTGCCGAGGAATTCTTCAACGCGCGCGGCGGCGTGAACGGGCGTCCGATTCGGCTTGCCTACGCAGATACAGGCGGCGATGAGGCAGGCGCCATCAATGCCTTCCAGACCTTGATCAACCGCGAGAATGTGGTCGGCATTCTCGGCCCGACGCTCTCACAGCAAGCCTTCGCTGCAGATCCAATCGCCGATCAGGCAGGCGTGCCTGTGATCGCGCCGTCCAACACAGCGCGCGGCATTCCGCAAATCGGGCGCTTCATCTTCCGCGTCTCGGCACCTGTCAACTTTGTGGCGCCCAACGCCGTCAAGCAGGCGCTCAAGCAGAACCCTGACATCAAGCGCGTGGCCGTCTTCTACGCACAAAATGACGCCTTCAGCGTCTCTGAGACGGGCGTCTTCCAGCAGACGGTCAAGGATTTGGAGCTAGAGCTGCTGGACGTGCAAACTTTTCAGACCACAGATACCGACTTCACCACGCAGATCACTAACGTCTTGCCGCTCAATCCTGACTTGATCATCATCAGCGGCTTGGCAGCTGATGGCGGCAACTTGGTCAAGCAGCTGCGTGAGTTCGGCTACAAGGGCATCATCGTCGGCGGCAATGGCTTCAACACCACGAACTTGTTCCCTGTTTGCCAAGCGCTGTGCGATGGCATCTTGGTGGCGCAAGCCTACAGCTATCAGAACGATAGCGAGATCAATCAAGCCTTCCGCGAAGCCTACAAAGAAAAGCAAGGCAAAGAGCCGCCACAGTTCAGCGCGCAAGCCTTCACGGGCATCCAAGTCTTTGTTGAAGCGCTCAGGCGCCTTGACGAGCGCAAGCCGCTCAAAGACATGGACTTGGCGACGCTGCGCGCCGAGCTGCGCGATGAGATCATGAGCGGCAAGTACGATACGCCGCTCGGGCCGATCTCCTTCGAAGAGACCAAGAAGGATGATGGCAGCCCTGCTGGCGGCGAGATCGTCCAAGAGCGCTTCTATGTGGCGCGCATCGAGATGGA
>RFIM01000198.1 GCA_003695215.1 Chloroflexota bacterium | reverse complement strand
GGCAAGCTCGATCCCGCCCTGATCGACGACGTGATCATCGGCTGCGCCATGCCTGAAGGCGCCCAAGGCTTGAATATGGCGCGCGTGATCGCACTGCGAGCAGGCTTGCCCGCCGATGTGCCTGCGCAGACGGTCAATCGCTTCTGTGCGAGCGGCCTGCAGACAATTGCTAGCGCGGCTGAGCGGATCATCGCGGGCGGCGCCGACGTCATCATCGCGGGCGGCGCCGAGACCATGAGCCTTGTGCCCATGACGGGCTTCCGCATGTCGCCTAATCCGTACATGGCCGAGCATCAGCCTGAAGTCTATATGAGCATGGGCTTGACAGCTGAGCGCGTGGCACAGGAGTGGCAAGTCAGCCGCGAGGATCAGGACATGTTCGCCTATCAGAGCCATCAGAAGGCTGCTGCGGCACAAGACGCGGGCAAATTCAAAGAGGAGATCGTGCCTGTTGAGCTTGAGGAAGTGGTCATCGGCGAGGACGGCAAACCGCAGCACGTCAAGATCGTCCTCGATACTGACGAGCATTTGCGCCGCGATACCACATTGGAAGCGCTCGCCAAGCTGAAGCCTGCCTTCATGCAAGGCGGCACGGTCACGGCGGGCAATTCGTCGCCGCTCAGCGATGGCGCAGCCGGCGTCTTAGTGATGGAACGCAGCTTGGCTGAGCGACTGGGCTTGCAGCCATTGGCGCGCTTTGTCGGCTTTGCCGTCTCAGGCGTGCGGCCTGAAGTGATGGGCGTCGGCCCGATCAAGGCTGTGCCGAAGGTGTTGGCGCGCACAGGCCTGACGCTCGACCAAATTGACTTGATCGAGCTAAACGAGGCCTTCGCAGCGCAAGCCTTGGCCGTCATCCGCACACTGGAGATGGACATGGCGCGCGTGAACGTGAACGGCGGGGCTATCGCGCTCGGCCATCCGCTCGGCTGCACGGGCAGCAAATTGACCGTGCAGGTGATCCACGAGCTGAGGCGGCGCCAAGCGCGCTATGGCATGGTCACCATGTGCGTCGGTGGCGGGCAAGGCGCTGCTGGCATCTTCGAGCGCCTGAATTGAGCTATCTGGCTTCTTCCTCGTCAGCCTTTGCTGAGCGAACGGCTGATCAGGTGCGCAGGCCGCGATTCGCCAAGTGCGCCGATATCGGATAAACTGATCGGCTGCACGCGGCCATGCGTGCTTGAGGAGGACTTTGACTTGGAAGAACGGCTCTTGATAAGCCGCATGTGGCTTGTTTTAGCGCTCAGCATAGCAGCAATATGCATCTCGGTCGGCGTGGCAGTGGCACAAGAGAGCGTGCCACGCCGTTTGCGCCTTGGCGAGAGCGTGACGGGCACGCTCAGCCCGCAGACCTTCGCACAGGTCTACACCTTTGAAGTGCCGAGCGGCGCAGCTGTGACGCTCACGGCAGTCAGCGGTACGCCTGAGCTGACGCTCGCGCTTGTGCTGACCGATGCCAATGGGCAGCCTTTGGCGCAAAATGCCAACCTGAGCGGCGCCGAAGTCAGCCTGAGCAATTTAACCTTGCCGAGCGGTATCTACTACGTGACTGTCCTGCGCAGCAGTGGCGCGCAAGGTACAGCTGCTGGGCAATTCACGCTCACGCTCAGCACGGGCGTGTTAGCGCCGCCTACGGCTGTGCCAACCTTGGCGCCTATCACGCTGAACAGCATGAGCGTGGCGCTCAGCTGGGCGACCATTGACGACCTCGACCTGGAAGTGCGCGATCCCGTCGGCAATTCGGTCTTTTTCAACAACGTGGCCGCTGGCGGCGCCACACTGGTTGCTAACGTGAACAACGGCTGCACTAATACGGTCAGCAATCCCACTGAGACGATTCGTTGGGCGCCAGGGCGCGTGCCTGCTGGCAGCTACGAGATTCTAGTCTACTACAATCGCGCCTGCCGTCAGCCGCCACAACCTGTGGACTTCACAGTGACGGTGACGGTCAATGGGCGCGCTCAGCCGCCGATTCAAGGGCGCTTGAACCTGGACGAGCAGTACGTCGCCAGCTTCATCCTGGAATCAGCTGATGCAGTCAGCCTGCAGCCAGGCGGCGCCAATCCGCTCTTGCTGAACCTGACGCCTTTCGCCGCGCAGATCAGCGCGCCGCGGCCGCTCGGCAACCAGACGCGCATTCGCGGCCGTATCGACCGCAACAATCAAGTGGACGTCTGGAGCTTTGAAGGCGCGGCAGGCCAGGTGATCAACATCGCCATGGACGCGGTTGACGGCGGAAGCCTTGATCCGCAGCTGATTCTGCTTGGGCCCGATCGGGCTGTGCTGGCTTCAAACGACGATGCCAATTCTGAGACGCGCAACGCGCTGATCGCCAATCAGATTTTGCCCGTCAACGGCACGTACTTGATCGTGGCCACGCGCTTCGGCAAGAACATTGGCGGCACGGAAGGCAACTATGAGCTGACTTTGAGCGGCACAGGCGCGCTCATCGCAGCGCCGACCGCCGCCTCGCCGCTGGGCACGCCTATCGCAGCGCCCACTGAATCAGCCGCTGGCGTCGGCTTGGCAGGCTTGCCTGTTGGCGCCTTGAACATCAGCCTGACGTGGAACAATCGCGCCGACGTGCGCTTGCTGATCCGCGATCCTGAGAATCGGTCGCTCTTCTCAGACAATCGGACAGTGCCTAGTGGCGGCATCTTGGCGCGCCAAGATAACCTGAACTGCACCAACCCGACGTCAGCGCCGATCACCTACGCCGTCTGGCAGGCCGATCGACTGTTGACAGGCACGTACGAAGTGCAGGTCTGGCTGCGCAACCTATGCGGCGAGACGCTCTTGCCGACGTACGCGCTGAATGTGAATGTGCGCGGCCAGTCGGTGCTGAGCGTTCAGGAGCAGCCCGATCTGAACGGACGGCTTTACGTGACGACCTTCACCATCAACGCTGATGGTACGGTCAGCGCAGGGCAAGGCGCTATTTTCTTCAACCAGGCGTTGCGCGATATCGGCGATGTGCGCGACCGCGCTGAAGTGGCTGAGGCGCTCATCTATGGGCGCCCGATCGCCGGCAACATCGATAGCACCAATCCGTTCACAGTCTACACTTTCCAAGCCCAGGCTGGCGATCGCGTCCGCATCTCGATGCGCGCCACGCGCGGCACGCTCGATCCTGCGCTCTATTTGCTCGATCCAAGCGGCCTGCAGCTGGCCTTCAACGATGATGCTGCGCCGAACGATAGGAACGCGCAGATAGACGCCGTGATCGCCGCTAACGGGCGCTATACGCTCATCGCCACGCGCTTTGGCGCGCTGACAGGCGGCACTGCAGGCAGTTTTGAGATCGCCGTGGTGCCGATCCGCTGAGCAGGCAGGCAGTGTGCTGCGCACAGGCAGCGCAGCACACTACCATTCTTTCAGGATCATCATCTCGCCATAGAGAATCGCGATCTCGCAGACATCAGTCACGATGATCGCCGCTTGACGGTGCTCGCGCTCGCCCAGGAGGATGCCGAAGATATCGGCGCGCTCATCATGCTCATCCGGATGCCCGCGCACATCCCATTGCAGCGAGCGCACGTCTTCGAAGACCAGCTGGAAAGGCGCCTCTTTGTAGGCACAATCCAGCTGCACTTCGGTGCCCCAAAGCGAGATTTCTACGCGTTGAAGCGTCAAAGCGCCTTGCTCCACGCCGAGTAGCTCGAAAATCTCTGTGTGATCAGCAGTCATGGTCGCGTCCATCGCACTGCGGCGGCGCTCCACGTGTAGCCGACGCCCGCGCCAGCTAGCACTACCAAATCGCCCGCCTTGATCTTGCCTTGCGCCAAGCCAAGTTGCAGCGCCAACGCCTGATCGGCGCTCTGCACGTGCCCATAATCTTCCAAATAGACCGATTGCTCAGCGCTCAGCCCGATCGCCTTCAGAATCTCCAGGTAGAACGAGCGCTTCATGTGCGTGATGCCCAAAAAGCGCACTTCAGCAAGCGACGCGCCGCCTTTCTCGACCGCCCTGCGGATCACGCGCACGAAATTCTCCAGCGAGACCGCGCCAAGCCGCTCTGCCATGTACTCAGGCTGATTGACGTCCAGCCTGCCACACAGATCGCCGTGTTCAGCGGCCTCGCCAACAGCTTCGGGCGCGCGGCTGAGCGTGACCGTCTCTGAGAGGCTGCCATCTGTGATGGCAGCGACGCCGAGGATCGGATTATGCTCGGCATCGCGCTTGAGCAGCAGGGCGCTAGCGCCGCTGCCGAAATTGTACATGAAGCGCACGCGCTCATTGCGCAGATTGACTAGATCATTTTCGCGGCTGGCTGCCACAATCAAAACGTGCCGCAACGACTCATCCGCGAGCATCATGCCGCGCGCCGCCTGCATGGCAATAGGCGCCGCTGCGCACAAGGCATACAGATCGAAGGCGTAGGCGTTCAGCGCGCCGATGTTGTGCTGAATCTTAGCTGCGGCGCTCCAGACATTGTGATCCTTGTACTCGCTGCCATGCGAGATAACTAGATCGACCTGCTCAGGCGCAATTTTGGCGTCTTGCAGGGCGCGCAACGCCGCTTGAGTGGCCATGTAGGAGATGCTCTCGTGTTCAGCGGCGATATGCCGCTGCCGAATGCCCATCTTCTCGCGCAAGATCGGCTCTGGAATGCCTGTGCGCGGCGCCAAATCAGCTGCCGTCTCAATCTGCGCAGGGAAGTAGGTGCCAATGCCAAGGATGCCGATTGAAGTCATAGAGTGTACCTTCATTGAGCCTCATGACGTGAGATTGTAGCCCATTCTCGCGCGCTCAGGGACGTTTTGCCACTTCGAAGGGCAGGAAAATCTCGCTGACGCGCTGCCCTGTGCTAGGCGAGATAAAACCAAACGTCCAGCGCAGAGTCTGGGCGGGCGGCAGCGCTTCAGGCGGCCAAGCGATGAAGACCGTGTCGCGGATCACCTCGCCGTATTGCCAGAAGGTAGTTGGATAGTAGCCGCGCACAGGGTCGGGATAGTCGCGCTGGGCGATCAAGCCGATCGTCTTGCCTGCTGCGTCCACTGTGCGCAGATGCGCGAATGGGATAAAGCGCTCAGGGATAGCGTCTACGACGCGCCAATAGAGCGTGAAGTAAGCGCCCTGGGCATCAGTCTGAGCGCGATAGCTGTAGAGCTGGATGCCAGGCGCGGCCATCTGCTCGAGCTTGATGGCTCTCTCAGCCTCAGCCACAAGGCGCGGATCGTTGCGCGGCAAGATTTGGATGAACGGTGTATGCGTGCCGCCAAAAGCCACGCCCAGATCGAGCAATGGATTTTGCCCTGAGAGCATTCCAAGATACATCTGCATCCAGTAAGAGAGGTAGATGTTCTGCGTGCGGCGTTCCTGCGCCACAGCAGCGATGAAAGGCGCCTCGCGATCGTAAAAGAGACCGATCCTGTGGCCTGCGGCTATAGCTTCCAGCCCGATCCAATGGTCGGGACTCCAGCCGCCTGTGAAGACGATGCTCTCTGGCGGCAGGGTGGCATAAGCTGTGTAGTACTCAGCGCCGCGTCGATCCACAGCCCGATTGTTGCGTGGATAGCTGATAGCGAATAGCAGCGGCACAAGCGCCAAGAGCGGCACAGCCAGGCTGAGGCGCAAGCTGAGGCACGGTAAGCGCAAGCGCTGCTCGGCAAGGCAAGCCAGGCCGACGATCAGCGCGAAACCGCTCTGGGCGTAGTAGATGAAGGCTTTGTGATCTTGCCGCCACGTCATGAAGAAAACGAACGAGAGCGCGCTGCCAAGCAGCAGCGCCGCGCCATACAGCGGCGCCTTGCGCACAAACAAGGCTGCGCCAAGGGCGCCCAGCACGACGCCTATTGGCGTGAAGAAGTCCAGGTGAAAGCCGCCTACAAGGGCGAGGCGAGACCAAAGCTCGGGCAGGGGCGAGACCAACAAGCCTTCCTGACCGTAGCCGAAAACGATCTGGAGCGCGTTGTAGGCGTTGATCGGCGGATTGAACGTCGTGCCTAAGCCATAGACCGCGCCCGCCGGCACCTTGAGAAAGATATCGTAGTAAAGCAAGAGCGGCAGTGCCAACATCGCTGCTAGGCGCAGATAATGCCACGGCCGCAGCCGACGTAGCGCGCCGCTGCCAAGCGCGATCAGCGCTATGCTCGGCGCCCACAGCACAATGATCCGATGGTTCGCCAAACCAAGCCCGAAGAGCAACGCCGCGCCTTCAAGGTAGGCCAGGCGCTCAGGCTGCCGAAGATAGCGCGCCGCAAGGTAGAGGATGCCCATCAATGTTAGAATGTGCAGTCCCTGCACTTCAGCGATAGTGGCGATGTGCCACATCACGCCGCTCAACCCAAAAAGGCTGATCGCCAACGCGGCTGCGTACCAAGGCACATACAGCCGCAACAGAAAGTAGGCGACCACAAGCGCCAAAGCAACTGTCAGCGCTGAAAAGTAGGTCACCCATGTGAATGGATCATCGCCTAGCGCCGCGCCGATGCGCGTGAAATAATGCGCCAGGATCACATAAGCTGGATAGCCTGTGGCGTGCGCAATCCCGTTGTAGACCGCAGCGCGCTGCAATTCCATAGACTCAGCCTCAGCGCCGCCGCCAACGATGTAGCCGCGCGCCGCTGTGCTCCAATACAGCATCAGGAAGGCGCCGAAGATGATCAGCGGCGCCAAGCGCGCCATCAAAGCGTGTAGGCCACGATGCTTCATTGGCTCAGCTTGATGATACGTTCTGCCTCGCGCTCGCCGCTCATCAAGGCGCCATGCACAGTGGCAGGGTAGCTCATGAGCGTGCCTTCGCCTGCGAAGAAAAGCCGATCCTGCACAGGGCGCGCCAACTCAGTGTAATCGGAGCGGCGCGCACCGGGCGGCACGTGCGAATAAGCGCCGCGCGCGAACGGATCGCTGTGCCAAGCTGTGACGGCAAAAGCCTCAGGCGTCGGAATCGCCTTGCCGAAAGCGCGCTGTAAGTTCACCAAAGCGCGATCGACCGCCTGCTCAGACGGCATCGCTTCGATTTGCCGCGCGCGCCTGCCGCTCACCAACGCCACTAAAATCGGCTGCTGATGCAGCACCTGCAGGTTGAAGAACTCAAAGACATCATCGGCCTGCTCATCCAGGTAGGCGAAGCGCTGCACCTCTTCATCCCAGAATGAGCGCGGGAAGCGCAAGGCAATTTTGTTGAGCAAGCCCATCTGAAGCCGCTGCAGCGCCGCTTGTTTAGCTGCAGGCAAGGCAGGCGTAAAGGCGACTGCGCCGCTCTGCAAGACGCCGATCGGCAAGGTGATCAGCGCGCGATCGGCCTCAAAAATGCGCCCATCTGTGGTCGTCAAGCGCACGCCCGCACCGTCATAGGCGATCTGGCTGACCACGGCGTTCAGCTGGATATCCAGATCGCGAGCCAGAAAGGCTATTAGCTTGCCATAGCCTTCGCGCAGCAGCAGATGATCGCCCTCAAAAGCGCGCTCTTCGTTCCATGCCAAGAGCGATAGATCGCTTGCCTCCGCGCCTAGTTCCAGCTCAATCTCGCTAGCGAGCAACCACAAGACGGCGCGCTTCTCTGCATCCACAAGCGCCTGATCCGCGAGCAGCACCTCTAGGATATCGGCAATGGATGTGCTTTCATCGACCAAGGCTTGCGCCTTAGCCGCTTCCAGCTCCTCCAAAAGATCGTCTACAAGGCGCGCCGCCAACTCAAGTTGCTGCTCGGGCAAGCGCTGACCGTTGCGCACGTAGAGCGCAATCGATTCGAAATCGCTAGCAAAGCCGCGGATGCCCGCTGCGCCTGCCAACGCCGTCAGCGGATTGCCACGCTCGCCATGAAGCCATGCTGCGCCCATGTCAAGCGGCACGCCCAGCGCATTGTCTGTCCAGATGCGCCCGCCTAGCCGCTGGCGCGCTTCGAGCAGCGTCACTGCGAAGCCTGCAGCTTGGAGCATGCGCGCTGCGCTGATGCCTGCGATGCCTGCGCCCACGATCAGGATCGATTCGGCTGCGCGTGCCCTTTGGCGCGCCATCAGGCTGCTAAGCGCGCTCAAGCCCAGCATTTTCAAAAAATTGCGTCGATTCATGGTCAAGCTCTCATTTGAATGGCGATGTGCGTGGATTGTACCGCTTGCGGCGCATTTGCAAAGCACCTCTGCAGGTGCGCTATAATTATATATAATCGCAATGACGAAGCTTTTGAGAAAGAGGTTTTCACATGGCGAAATTGCCTGATTTCAAAAATGAGCCGCTGACTGATTTCCGCCAGCCTGAGAATCGGGCTGCTTTCCAGCGGGCGCTGGAGTACGTGCGCGGGCAGCTAGGCAAGCACTACCCACTGCGCATCGGCGCCAACACACTGCAGACGGGCGAGGTCATTCACTCGATCAATCCCTCTCGCCCTGCTGAGGTTGTCGGCACAGTGGCGGCAGGCCGCAAAGAAGATGCTGAGCGCGCCATCGAAGTGGCTGCTGAGGCCTTCAAGCAATGGCAGTACGTCGATCCTGAGGAACGCGCGCGCTACTTGTTGCGCGCTGCTGCCGAGATGCGCCGCCGCAAGCATGAATTCAGCGCCTGGATGGTCTTTGAGATCGGCAAGAATTGGGCAGAGGCCGATGCCGATACCGCTGAGGCGATTGATTTTCTAGAATACTATGCGCGGCAAGCTATTCGGCTCAAAAGTGCCAGCGAGCAGCTCCACGCGCTGCCCGATGAGCAATCAGAACTCCAATACATTCCGCTCGGCGTCGGCGCCGTGATTCCGCCTTGGAATTTCCCGACCGCGATCATGGTTGGCATGACTAGCGCTGCGCTTGTGGCAGGCAATACAGTGGTGCTGAAGCCTGCCAGCATCACGCCGATCGTTGCCTATAAATTCTGCGAAATTCTCTGGAATTTGGGCTTGCCAAGCGGCGTGCTGAACTACCTGCCAGGGCCAGGCGGCGCCATTGGCGATACACTGGTTGATCATCCGAAGACGCGCTTCATCGCCTTCACTGGCAGCAAAGAGGTCGGGCTGCGCATCTTTGAGCGCGCTGCCAAAGTGCATCCAGGGCAGTTGTGGCTCAAGCGCACTATCCTGGAAATGGGCGGCAAGGATGCTGTGGTCGTGGATGAGACAGCCGATCTGGAAGCGGCAGCGACGGGCATTGTGGTCAGCGCCTTCGGTTTCCAAGGGCAGAAATGCTCAGCTGGGTCGCGCGCGATCATTGTCGATGCGGTCTATGAGCAGGTGGCGACGCGCGTGGTTGAGAAGACGCGCCAATTGACTATCGGGGCACCTGACCAAGGGCCAGAGATCGATCAAGGGCCTGTCTCGGACGCCAAGGCCATGCAGAAGATTTTGGACTACATCGAGATTGGCACGCAGGAAGGCAAACTTTTGTGTGGCGGCAAGGCGAAGGTGACGCCTGAAGGCGGCTATTTCATCGAGCCGACTATCTTCGGCGATGTGGCGCCGCAGGCGCGCATTGCCCAGGAAGAGATTTTCGGGCCAGTGTTGGCGCTGATCCGCGCGCGTGACTTTGAGCACGCCCTGGAGATCGCCAATGGCACTGAATATGGCCTGACGGGCGCCGTCTACAGCCAAAGCCGCGAGCGCTTGGAGCTGGCGCGGCGCGTCTTTCACGTCGGCAACCTGTATTTCAACCGCAAATGCACAGGCGCTATGGTCGGCGTGCATCCCTTTGGCGGTTTCAACATGTCAGGCACGGATAGCAAAGCGGGCGGGCCAGATTACTTGTTGCTGTTCACCCAAGCCAAATCCATCAGCGAGAGGCTCTAAAGGCAGCTTGCTGCACAGCAATGAAGCGCGGCTGTGCAGCAATTTTATAACAATTTTGAATGCGCTAAATGCAAAATATGCTATAATTATCTTTAGAAAGCGTAAGAGAGCTTACAAGACATGGGCTCATCAAAGGGCTGGCCATTCTGCTCAACGTAAATTCCGATAACACAGCGAGGTGTGCGCGTGTCTGAAGAGATCAGCGAGCAATTGATCAGGCAACTATGTGAGCACTTATTGCGGCCTGCCGACGCTGAGGCAGCACGGCTCCATCACGATTTCATTGGCACAGAGCATCTCTACATGGCCTTGACGCAAGTCTCCGATAGCTTGGCGGAGCGTCTGCTGCACACCGCAGGTCTTGATCCGCGCGACGTGCGCAATGCCATTCGGCGCGACGCAGGCATGTACAGTAGCTCTGAAAGCGAGCCGCTGGAACGGCCCTTCACACCGCGCGCCTGCCGTGTGCTCCGCCACGCCGTTCAGATCGCTGAACGGCACGACCACGAGATGGTCGACGAGCGGCATTTGCTGCTGGCCTTGCTGCGCGAAGGCAAGAGCATTCCCATGCGGCGCTTGCGCTTGCTCGGCGTCGATCTGGAGTCTTGGATCGACTTTGTTGAGGATCAGATGCATCACTTGTACCCTCCAGACGGCTTCGAGCTGCCCGACAGCAACTACGAAATTTCAATCTATGCTGATGAGGCACGGCCGGTGGCCGCGCAGCAAGGCGAAACGCCGACGCTCGATAGATACGGGCGCGATCTGACCAAACTGGCGCGCGAAGGCAAGCTCAGCCCTGTGATCGGGCGTGAGCGCGAGATTCGCATGATGACGCGCACGCTCATGCGCACTAAGAAGAACAATCCGCTCTTGGTTGGTGATGCTGGTGTCGGCAAGACAGCGATCGTGGAAGGGCTGGCCTATAATATTGCGCAGGGCAGTGTGCCAGCGATGCTGCGCAATCGGCGCCTTGTGCAGATCGAGATGGGCACGCTACTGGCAGGCACTAGCTTGCGCGGTCAGTTTGAGGAGCGCCTCACTGGCATTGTGGAGGAAGTGCGCGCCAATCCTGAGATCATCTTGTTTATCGATGAGATTCACACCATTGTCGGCGCAGGCGATACTATGGATAGCAATCTCGATGCTGCCAACATCCTCAAGCCTGCGCTCTCGCGCGGCGAGATCACCTGCATTGGTGCCACTACACATGAGGAGTATCGCGCTGCCATCGCCCAAGACCCTGCCCTTGAGCGGCGCTTCCGCGTGATCGAGATCGGCGAGCCTTCAGCCGCTGATACCTTGCTGATCCTGACCAGCGTGCAGGATAGCTACGCTAAGCATCATGGCGTGCAAATTCAGAGCGAAGCGCTCCACGCGGCAGTAGCGCTCTCCAGCAAGTATCTGTACCATCGCCGTCAGCCCGATAAAGCGCTCGATCTGCTAGATGAGGCCTGTGCGCGCGCAGCGACGCAGACGGCGCATGGCGCCGATCTCAACGCACCGCGCATCGTGACCGCCGAAACCGTTGCCGAAGTCTTGGCGGAATGGACGGGCATTCCTGTGGTGCAACTGACCGAAGATGAGCGCCGCAAGTATGCGCGCATGGAAGCGACCTTGCGCGCGCGTGTGGTCGGTCAGGATCACGTCATCAGCGCTGTGGCAGGCGCTGTGCGCGCTAGCCGCGCCGGCTTGTCCAATCCCAACCGACCTGTGGGCGTCTTTTTATTTCTCGGCCCGAGCGGCGTCGGCAAGACCGAGCTGGCGAAGGCGCTGGCCGAGTTCCTGTTCGGCAGCGAGAA
This sequence comes from Chloroflexota bacterium, assembly GCA_003695215.1. Taxonomy (GTDB): domain Bacteria; phylum Chloroflexota; class Anaerolineae; order Aggregatilineales; family UBA2796; genus CP2-2F. The sequence goes on along the minus strand of RFIM01000198.1, from coordinate 11,409 downwards.
CGCGCTTTTGCGCTTTGACATGTCTGAGTTCTACGATGAGCACACGCTAGCGCGGCTGATCGGCGCGCCGCCTGGCTACCTTGATACCAAACGCGGCGGTCAGCTCACTGAAGCCTTGCGCCGTCATCCCTATCGCGTCATTTTGCTGGACGAAGTGGAAAAAGCGGCGCCGCCAATCTTCGATCTGTTCCTGCAGGTCTTTGATGAAGGCCGCTTGACCGATGCGCGCGGCAACGTTGTGGATGCGCGACACGCCGTTTGGATTATGACCAGCAACATCGGCACGGCTGAGCTGATGCACGGCAAGGTTGGCTTTGCCCGCTCGCCTGCTACCACAGCCGACTATCAGGCGGCTTTGCGGCACTTTTTCCGCCCTGAATTCCTCAATCGGCTGGACGAGGTGCTCATTTTCAATCCGCTGACGGAAGAGACGCTGAATCAAATCTTGGATTTGCAGCTGAACGCGCTGCGCCTACGCCTGCAGGACTTGAACCTCGAGCTACAGCTGACGCCTGAGGCGCGCGCCTTCTTGCTGCAGCACGGCTATGATGCTGTCAACGGCGCGCGTCCGTTGCGCCGCGCTATCGAGCGCTACCTGACGCGCCCGCTGAGCGCACAACTGCTGGAACGACCCGATTTTCAGAACGGCGCCATCGTTGTCCATATCGCTGATGATCACAGCCATTTGACTTTCGCCATAAAGCCGCACTCGGCTAGCCGAGAGACTCAGTGAGCAGCTATGGACTCTTTGCCTGTGCCACAAGTTGGCCTACCGCCTGTGCCACGCTCGACGAGCGCTACGCAGCGCCTTCTGGCCGAGCCACATCCTCAAGATAGCTGCGATCCCTTCGCCACTGATTCAGATGCTGAGATCAGTCGGCTGGGCCGCCTTGCTTTGCGGCAGACGCCGCCAAGCGCGCGCGATTACTTCGCGCTCGGCGATCTGTGCGCCAAGCGCGCGCTAGCAGGTGAGCGCCTCAGCCCTGCTTATGTGGCGAAGGCGCTGCAGGCTTACAAACGCGCCGCTGACTTGGCACAAGTTGACTCTGAGCGCGCTTGGGCGCGCCTTGCCCAGGCCAATCTTGCCACGTGGGCTGTCAATGTGGCGCACAACACGCCGAGCCTGAACAACATCGAAGTGGCCCTTTGGGCTGTTGCGGAAAGCCCTTCAGAGCAGCTGGACGCCCAGACGCGCCATGCAGCATTTGAATTGAGGCAATGGCATCAGGCTGCGCAGCGCGCCACGTTGCCCTCTGAGGCCCTGAGCACCTCTTCAGCAGAGACTGATTGGCTTGAGATCGCTGATGAAGCGCTGATCGCCACTGAAATCAGGTCGCCAGAAGAGACTTCTAGCACCACCTCAGAACATCTTAGCCGAACGCTCAGCGCAAATGCGCCTGCGCAGGCTGAGCCTGAAGGCGCGGATTTTCAAATCGGCGAGCGCATCGACGGGCGCTATCACGTCCAGAGAATCCTCACAGGCGGCATGGGCATCATCTACGTCTGTTTGGACGAAGAGACCGAGACGCTTGTGGCGCTCAAAACGTTTCAGGCGCGCTACCTGAACGACGATTCGGCCAAGCGCCGCTTTGAGAACGAAGCGCAGCTGTGGATCGAGATGGATAAGCATCCAAACGTTGTGCGCGCCTACAAAGTGGTCTCCTTTGGCAAAAGCCGTCAACACAGCCGCCCGCACCTCATCCTTGAGTACGTCGACGGCCCTGAAGGCTTGGGCAGCGACCTGCGCGACTGGATCAAGCACAAGCGCCTGACGCCGCAGCTGAGTCTCGAGATCGCCTTAGGCGTCTGCAATGGCATGCTCCACGCTGTGAGCAAGCAAGCAGGTTTCGTGCATCGCGATTTGAAGCCTGCCAACATCCTTGTGCGCCACGATCTGGTCGCCAAGGTGACCGATTTTGGGCTAGGGCGCGCTCTGGGCCACTTGACTGAATCGTCGGAGATGCCGTTGCTCTCGCCTGAACAGCTCCAGCGCGCTTCTGGAGAGCGCTTGACGGAAGTCGGCAAGGTTGTTGGCACGCGGATGTACATGGCGCCTGAGCAGTACACGCCTAGCCTGCAGCCGCTCGATGAGCGCACTGATATTTTCGCCTTCGGCGTGATTCTCTACGAGATGTTGACGGGCATTCGCCTGTTCAGCGGCGCTGTTGATATTCCGACCTTGCGCCAGCTGCACAACCGTCCGATCAGGTTCCCACCCGAACTCGCCGAGCAATTGCCCGCAGAGCTATGCGATCTCACCTTGCGCTGCTTGCAATTGCAGCGCCAGGCGCGCCCGCAATCTTGGCAAGCGCTGCGCGATGAGCTAGCAGGTTGCTATCAGAAGCTGACAGGGCGCCTGCCGAAATTTGAAGTGGGCGCAGCAGCCCTACAACGCGACGAGCTGATGGATAAAGCCTACAGCCTGACTGAGCTCAAGCGCTATACGCAAGCTGCGGCGATTTACGATCAGGCCTTAGCGCTCGATCCTAATTCGGCCTGGGTATGGGCACGTAAAGGGCGCCTCTTGCGTTTGCTCAAGCGCTATGCGGAAGCGCTCGAGCATTTCGAGCAGGCGCTGAGGTTGCAGCCCGCCTTCGCTTGGGCATGGTACAACAAAGGCATCGTGCATGAGCGCTTGGAGCAGTACGCTGAGGCGTGCGCTGCCTATGAACGAGCCACAGCCATCAATCCGCGCGATCCCTGGGCAGCTTATAGCCATGCGCGCTTGCTGCTACGCTTAGAACGACCTGAAGCGGCGCTCCGCCTGGTTCAAAATATCCTCGACCTAGATTCTGAGCATGCCTTGAGTCACGTCTTGCGTGGGCAAACCTTACTGCGCTTGCACAAGGCATCTGAGGCGCTTGCCGCCTTTGATCGCGCCCTGCAGATCGATTATGAGCTGGGCGAGGCGCTGATCGGGCGTGGCGAGGCGCTCAAAGCGCTCAAGCGGGACGCCGAGGCCGTTAGCGCCTTCATGCAAGCCTTGCGCGTGCAGCCCAAAGACACTGCTGCCTGGCTGCGCCTTGCCGATGCCTACTTAGAGCAAGGCGACGCCGCTCAAGCGCTGAGCGCCTTGACACAAGCGAGCAATCTCAAACCTGATCACATGGGCGTCTGGCTGCGGATCGGCCGCCTGCACTTGCATCACAACCGCCCAGATGAAGCGCTAGCGGCTTACGAGAAGGCGTTGAAGCTCCAACCAAGCCATCTCTCGGCGCTCAAAGGCAAGAGCCTCGCCATGATGGCGCTTGAACGCTATGGCGAGGCGATCGACACGTTGAAAGCCATCTTGGCGCAGCGCCCTGACGACCTGAGCGCGCGCATGCATTTAGGTATGGCGTATCTTCGCAGCGGCGCTGTGGGCGATGCGCTGAGCGCCTTCGAGCGCGCTTTGGATCAGCGCAGCGATGTGGCGTGGCTGTGGGCAAAATATGCCGAAGCGCTACAGCGCCTTGGGCGCTCTGAAGCGGCCAAGGCCGCTTGGCAGCGCGCGCTCAGCTTGCAGCCTGATCAGGCCTGGTATCGGGTTGCATTGGCACGGCTTTACGCGGCGCAAAGGTGCTTCGATGAAGCGCTCGACGTCCTGGAATCAGCGCACACAGCTGAGGCCTATGTCGAGCGGGCTTGCTGTTTGCGCAGCCTGGATCGCTACTCGGAGGCGCTTGCAGCCTGCGCTCAAGCGCTTGAACGGGCGCCTGAGCTCGCGCGGGCGCACTATGTGCGCGGCACAATTCTAGAGCATTTGCGGCGCACTCCAGAGGCGCTCGAAGCCTACGAAAACGCCCTAGCTTATGCGCCAAGCGCTGTTTGGTATCGCTTGAAGCTGGCAGAGCTTCTGCAGCGGCTGAACAAGTACGAAGAAGCTGTAGAGGTTTGTGCTGAAGGCCTGGCTGCGCCGCCTGCGGATGCGCATCGAGTGGCGCAGCTATGGGCGCAGCACGGCGAATCGCTGCAACGCCTGAATCGGTATGCCGAGGCTCTGGAGTCGCTCACAAGAGCGCTGCAGCTGGATGAACAACTGCCCGCAGCCTGGTTGAGCATAGGCTTGACCTACGCCGCGCTTGGCAGGCTCGCTGAAGCCCTGTCGGCCCTTGAGCGCGCCACACAGCTGGAGCCACAAAACGCATGGTTTTGGTATCATTATGGCGTTGTCTTGATTGAATACGGCGACTACCCGCAAGCTATTCGTGCCTTGAACCGTGCGCTGGCGCTGAAGCCCAACTTCCTAAAGGCCCAATTGAAGCGCAGCGAAGCGCGCAAAAAACTCAAACGCCTAGGGCGATGATGAGGAGTGATTTCCTATGCGACGAACGGTCTCCATCACCTTCATGAGCGGCCCGCATGACGGTAAGAGACTCTCGTGGGAAGTGCCGCCTGATGGCAGCCCGCTGACTCTAGTGATCGGGCGCGATCGCAAGGCGCACGTCGCCATCGAGTACGATCAGCAAGTCTCGCGCACGCACGCACACTTGATCTACGAGCCAAGCACTGATCGTTTCTTCCTTGTGGATAAAAAGAGCCGCAACAACACGTTCATCGGCTTGCAGCGCGAAAAACTTGAGCCCGAGCAGCGCTATGAGATTGGGCCCGACACGCCTTTCCTGGTCGGGCGGACGTGGCTGTGCGTGGATGAAAGCACTAGCAATGCCAGTGAGACGCTTGACGGGGACTGCCCTTGAGGCTAAGCTTTACTCTCACAGTGATAGAGAAGCTCGATGGACAAGCGCTTTCAAGATAAGGTCGCCATTGTCACAGGCGCCGGCCAAGGCATTGGCGAGGCGATCGCGCTGCACTTTGCTGAGCAGGGCGCGCACATTGTGATCGCTGAGATCAATCCTGAGACGGCTGAGCGCACAGCTGCAAAAGTGCGCGCCTTTGGCGTGCAGGCACAAGTGCATGTGCTGGATATCGGCGATCATGCCGCCGTCCGTGAGATGGTAGCGCTGGTCGCTGCGCATTTCGGACGCATCGATATCCTGATCAACAACGCCGGCGTCAATGAGCGCGTGGACCTGATGGACATCACGCCTGAGCAGTGGCGCTGGCTGATGCACACCAATGTGGAAGGGCTATTCTTCACGTTGCAGAGCGTGGCAAGGCAGATGATCGCGCAGGTGCCCGAAGCAGTGAAGGCTGCTGGGCGCGCGCCGCGCAGCTTCGGCAAGATCGTCAATCTGTCCTCGGTCACAGGGCGGCGTGGCAGGGCAAACGCGCCGCAATACGCCGCTTCCAAGGCCGCCGTCATCAGCATCACCCAGAGCGCTGCCTTGCGCCTAGCGCCTTACAACATCAACGTCAACGCTGTCTGCCCTGGCTTGGTCGAGACGCCGATGTGGGACTACATTGACTTGATCGAAGGGCAACAACGCCGCGGCCTGCCTAAGGGCGCTTGGCTGCAGCAGCGCGTTGAGGAAAAAGTGCCCTTGCGCCGCCCTGCTACTTGCCAAGATGTCGCCCATGTGGTCGCTTTCTTGTGCGCGCCCGAATCCGATTACCTGACAGGGCAGGCGCTCAACATCGACGGCGGCTATGAGATGGATTAGCGCGTTGATCCTGCTGAGCGCCTTGCTGGGCGATAGCGCGCTCGGCTATGCCAAAAGCCGAGCGCTCATGGCCTGGAATAGGGCGCGAGATATCATCGCGATCAGCCTCCAGGCGCAAATTCGCCTGCATGACGGACGCACACAAAAGCTGATAGCAGTCCTAGAGAACGAGAGCGCGCTGACTGCTTTGGCATGGCAGCCTGAGGGCGATTGGCTAGCCACAGGCGATGCAGACGGGCGCTTGTGCCTCTGGTCGGCCGTGGCTCTCACGCGCCAATGCAGCCTCGGCGCAGGCGTCAGCGTACGCGCTTTGGCATGGCATCCCAAAGACGGCTTGATCGCTAGCGCCTCTGAAGATCAAGTGCGTTTGTGGCGCGTTGAGTCGCTCACACTCAGACGAGCTTGGTCAGCCGAAGGCATCGTGACGGCGCTAGCATGGCACGGCGATCGGCTGGCTGTTGGCGGCGCTGTGCGTGGCACCTATGAGCAAGGTTTCTTGGCGCTCTATGATGAGTCGGGCGCTGTGCAAGCGCGCTACGCTGCAGAGATGCGCCCGCCACTCAACCTGCAAAGCCTGCAAGGCGATCAGCTCGGCGTCAGCACGCCCTTTGACGTCTTCCGTTGGCGCGTGAGCGAACAGCGCTATCTGCCGCTCTACCTGCCCTTGCGCGAAGGCGAGTCGGTTCGGTTGGCCGCGTGGCGCGCCGACGCGGCCCAGGCGCTTGTGGTGCTGGATCAGCGCCTGCTGTGCTTCGCTGAAAGCGCGCCTCACGGCGAACGTGGGCTGGAAAAACCGATTGTGGCGTTCAGCTGGAATGCAGAAGCGCAGCGCGTGGCGCTTTTGAGCGAAGATGGCGCCTTGCAGGTCATCGCGGCCGAGCCCTGCCGTTGAAGCCTATGAGCAAGCGCCTGCACAACATCGCCATTGGCATGCTGATAGCGTTTTTGATCACCGCGCTCCACCTGACCTTCTGGAGCGCGATCGAGCGCGATGCGTTGCGCGCCCGCGCTGATAATCCACGCCGCCTTGAGGACGAGCGCGCTATCGTGCGCGGCAGCATCGTGGATCGCAACAGCGTGGCGCTAGCGCGCTCTGAGCCGAGCGTTCGCCTGCCTTCAGGCCGAATGGCTCAGCGGCGAGTCTATCCACAGCCTTCAGCCTTCAGCGTCACAGGCTATTACAGCCTGATTTATGGCAGCAGCGGCGCAGAATTCGCCTTCGATCGCGCCTTGCGCGGCGCCGAACACATGGACCTGTGGTCGGCTGTGCTGAACGAAGCCCTGAACCGTCCGCCGCGCGGCGCCGACCTGCGCCTGACCGTTGATGCGCACTTGCAAGCCATTGCCGCGGCCGCCTTTGGCGATCGGCGCGGCGCAGCTGTGTTGTTGGAAGTGCCCAGCGGCGCCATCTGGGCGCTCTATAGCGCGCCGCTCTACGATCCGAACACGTTAGACGCGGACTGGGAACGCCTGCGCAACGATCCAAACGCGCCGCTGCTCAACCGCGCCTTGCAAGGCGTCTACCAGCCTGGCAGCGCGCTCCAGCTGATCATCTACGCCGCTATGCTGGCCAATCCTGCCTTGCAACCATCAGATTTAGCCTCAGCAACAGCGCCACTCAGCCTCGACGGCGCGGTTGTGCCTTGCCTGGCCGAGTCGCCGCTGCCTCTCGAGAGCCTGCAGAGCGCTTTGGCGCGCAGCTGCCCTAGTTTGTTCGCCGAGTTCGCCGTACAATATCCCGCTGAAGTCCAGGAGAAGATCGAGGCCTTTGGGCTGCTGAGCTTGCCGCGCTTGAACGGCTATCCAATGGCGGCTGAGCCGCGTTTCAGGCCGCTGCAGGCGCTCAGCGAGCCTGCTGAACGCCTGCGCGAAGGCGTTGGCCAGGGCAGCTTGACCGTCACGCCGTTGCAGATGGCACTAGTTGCCAGTGGCATCGCCAACTATGGCAATATCGTGGCGCCTTATATCGCCGAGGCGCTGCGCGCGCCTGATTCTGAGCAATGGACGCCTGTGCCGCGCTCACAACTCGAGCGCGCCGCTATAACTCGCGAGGCGGCTGAGCAGCTCCGCGCCGCCATGCGTGAAGCGACTTTGAGCGGCGCCGCGCAAGCGGCGCGCCTGCCCGAATTGCCGCCTGAGGTGACGCTCTACGCGCACCTCGGCCTCGCCTTTTCGGGCGCGCGCCAAGATGGCTGGCTGATCGGCTTTGTGGATTTGCCCGATGGGCGCGCGCTGGCAGCTGCCGTCTTGGTCGAGTCGGTTGCAGAGGCACAGACAGCGGCGCGCATTGGCGGTCAGCTCCTGGCAGCTGCGGCGCGGCGCGCCTTGCAGAATTAAGCGTTTGCGCAAAGCCTTGCGCTTCACTATAATGACAGCTAAGTGCGGCGATCGGATTTGGCGTGCGGAGAAAGGCTAGGCGCATGGCGAACGATACACGCAATCAACTGAAGCAGGCTTACAACTACATTCAGCAAGAGCGACTGGATGAAGCGATCAGCATTTTGCGGCGCGTCCTCAGCAGCGAGCCTGACAACGCTGATGCGTGGTGGCTGATGGCCAACGCCGTCAGCGATCCTGCCGATGCAGCTGAGGCGCTCAATAACGTGCTGCGCGTGCGCCCTGAGCACGCTGAGGCGCGCGAAGCCTACCAGCAGCTCATTGCTGAATATCCTGAGTTGGCGCCTGCGCAAACCGCTGAGGCCGCTCTTGACGTCGGCGAGTTCAATATTGATGACTTGTTGGCACAAGCGCCTACCGCAGACGCGCCCAAACAGCGCCCTGCGCGCACCGAACAGGATTTCGGCCCAACGGCTTGGTCGATGGCAACTGCTGATGAGGCCCAAGACGCTCTGGACCTGGACGCGCTCTTTGGCGGCAAAGCCAGCGTGGATGTGCCCATCACAGCGACCGAAGAAGAAGACTTGACGGCTGTCTTTGGCATAGAGCCCGCCCAAACGCGCTTCGCTGCGCCCGATTCCCCCGAGCCGACTTTTTCCGAAACCGACGCTGAATTCGACGCGCTCTTCAGCGCAGACGCCCAGCCACAAGAGACCTTTGAGCCCACGCCCGATTTCGCTGAATCGACCGCTGAATTCGACGCGCTTTTCAGCACAGATGCCCCGACGCAGGCTTCCAGCGCCGCTGAGACCGCGCCCGTTGCAAGCCCGCCAAACTTAGACGCCGATCTTGACGCCATCTTCAGCGGCGAGCCCGCTTTCGTCGGCCAGATCGATGAGCAACAGGAACAACGGCGCGGGCGGCGCGGGCGCCGCAGAAGAGAGCCGCAACCGACCACCTTTGAGGAAGCCTATGGCGAGCCTGAGCCGTTAGCCGCAACACAGCCCGCTGCGCCCAAGCCCGAGCGCTCGCCTAAGCCGCGCCGCTTGGCGCCTGAGCAACCTGCCTACGATCCGTTCGAGGCCGAGCGCCGCGCCAACAAGCGCTCGCCTGTTTGGCGTATCCTCGGCCTGCTTGTGGCTGTTGGCGCCGTTGTGCTACTCGCGTTCCTAGTGGCGCCTAGCCTTGCGCCCGATCCTGTAACTCAGGCGCTGCGCAATGCCCAGGACAGTCTCTCGGCCAACGGCTTCGCCCAAGCGGCCGCCAATCGAGAAGGCGATGTCTTCCGCCTGACGGTCTGTGGCAGCGCTAGCAGAGCCTTGCAGAATCGCGTCTACCAGGCGATGGAACTGATCGCCGACCATGTAGCAGCTGCAGGCGAGCAAATCAAGGCTGTTCAATTGACTGTGACGGATTGCGCGAACCAATCAGTTGTCCTTTACCGCGCTACAGCGCCTGTGGACGCAGTGCGCCGCTACCTGGATAGCGGCAAGATGGACGTGCGCACCTACCGAGCCAGCTGGCAGTGAGTTGCCCATGCAAGAACGCCTGGATTCGAGTCAGCTGGCCCTGAGCGCCGTGCGCCTTGCCACTGAGCAGGATATCCCTGCTATTCAGCGCCTGATCAACGCCAATCTGGATAAAGTCTTGCCGCGCACTGATGATGAGATTCGCGAATTGCTGCCGACGTGGTGGGTCGCTGTGGAAGACGGCGAGATTGTTGGCACCTGCTGCCTGGAAATTTACAGCCGCAAGATCGCCGAGCTGCGCTCGCTTGTGGTCTCAGAGAACGCGCGCCGCAAAGGCTACGGCGCCGCTTTGGTCAAAGTAGCCACTGAGACAGCGCAAGCGCTGAACATCCGCCAAGTGCTGGTCGTCACTTCTACGCCTGAATTCTTCGAGAGCCTCGGCTTTGGCACGGCGCTCGATGAAAAGTACGCCCTATTTTGGAATGGCAGCGGCTCGGTGAAGGCGCCGCGCCAGCCCAAAGCCGACTGACTCGGCGCCTAAGGCAGCCCGCGCCCGTTTGTGCTATACTCTAGCTTCGGGATACGCACAGGCGGAGACTTGTTGTGATCATCAGCCGTGAAGCGCGCGAAGAACTGGAAGAAAGATTTCTAGCGCCCTATGCCATAGCCAGCCGTGCCAGCCGCGGCCGCCAACACGCCGAGCCCGATGACCCTTACCGCACCGCCTTCCAGCGCGACCGCGACCGCATCCTGCACACCACAGCTTTCCGCCGCCTTGAGTACAAAACGCAAGTCTTCGTCAACTATGAAGGCGATTACTACCGCACTCGACTGACGCACACCCTGGAAGTGGCGCAGATCGGGCGCAGCTTGGCGCGTGCGCTTGGCGCCAACGAAGATCTGGTCGAAGGCATCTGCCTGGCACACGATCTCGGTCATTCGCCCTTCGGCCATGCTGGCGAAGCCACCTTGAACGAGCTGATGCGCGAGCACGGCGGCTTCAATCACAACCATCAAACCTACCGCATCGTCACCGTGCTGGAGCGCCGCTACAAAGGCTGGCAAGGCTTGAATCTGACCTATGAGATGCTAGAAGGCATCGCCAAGCATGAGACCGAGTACGATCTGAGCGCCATCTCAGGCTACGATCCGAACTTGCGCGGCAGCCTTGAGGCGCAAATTGCCAATATGGCGGACGAGCTGGCTTACAACGCGCACGACCTGGACGATGGCCTGCGCTCAGGTTTGATCGTGCCTGAGCAGCTGGCTGAGCTTGAGCTATGGCAACACGTGACCGACTACGTCGGCTGGCGCGGTGGCAAGCTGGACGACGTCACGCGCCATCAGATCATCCGCCGCTTGATCCATATCGAGAATGTAGACGTGATCGAAGCAACCTCAGCGGCTATCCAAGCCAGCGGCGCGCAGACGCAGCAAGATATTCAGCGCTTGCCCTATAACGTTGTCGGCCACTCCGACGCCTTCAAGCGCATGAATCGCCAACTCAAGGACTTCCTGTACCAAAATTTGTACTTTCACTATCGCGTCACGCGTATGAGCGCTAAGGCACAGCGCTTCCTGACCGATCTCTTCAAGGCCTTCGTCGCCGATCCGCGCCAAATGCCGCCTGATGCCCAGGCGCGCATCGATCAAGATGGCGTGCATCGCGCCGTGACCGACTATCTGGCAGGCATGACCGACCGCTATGCTCTGCAGGAGTGGCAACGCCTCTTCGATCCTTTCACACGGACTTAAGATACATGCCCGATCTTCATCACAGCGTTTTTCAGCGCATTCGGGCGCTGTTCCCTGCCAATTGGCAGCCGATCACCTGCAGCAAAGCCACGCTGATCGACTTCAGCCACGCTATTGAGGATGTGTTCATCGTCCATCAGCTACATGGCGTGCTGTTCACAGGCTTCCAGGAGAGCAGCTACTGGCAGCAGGAAGTGGCGCGCTATCAGCACATCAGCCAAATTGCACAGCAGGTCTGCATCTTCGCAGGCAGGCCACTGCCACCAGAAGCCACTTACAGCGAAGTGCGCGTCACTTTGCCTGAG
>RFIM01000197.1 GCA_003695215.1 Chloroflexota bacterium | reverse complement strand
TGTGTCCGACGTGCAGGTCGCCGTTGGCATAGGGCCAAGCCACTGAGACGTGAATGTATTCGGGCAAGCTCTTGTTCCTTTCAAGCGAAGATCAGCATGCGCCAGGGCTTTTCAGAAAACGAAAGACCGCCGAGATTCAGCGGTCAAGTGGCAGCATCAGGCTAGGCATAGGCTCAGGGCGCTATGCGTGCGAGCCGCCAGTTGGCGATGGACATTCGTTGGGCGCGCTTTGCTATGTTCATAGCGCTAGTTATGCCACATTTTGCGCCAAATGGCAAGCACTAGAGCGATGTTCCATAAAATCAAAGCGATGCGCAGAGAGCGCGAGTTGGCGCTTGCGAGGAGCGGAAGGGCAGCAAGGCGCAGCCTAGGCTGCTGGGTTCAGTCACATGAGGCAATATGCCCCTACGGGGACTCGAACCCCGGTTTCAGCCTTGAAAGGGCCGCGTCCTAGACCTCTAGACGATAGGGGCAGGCACTTGGGCAAGTTTAGCACAGCGCATGGGGCGCGTCAAGCCTGAAAAGCAGCTGCCGAGGGCTAGCTGCCATGCCCTAGAGCTTCATATCGCTCATCTGTGAGAAAAGGCTAGCGCGGTTGCGTGCGCCATAGGCCGAACTCAGCTATACTAGCTTTCATCATCCGAGCAAATATCGAGGTAGGCATGATCGTGGATTTGACAGGCTTGGCGCCTGACCTGCTCAAAGAGATGTATCGGCGCATGGTGCTGGTGCGCGAATTCGAGCTGCGCGCCATTGCAGAGCGGCGCATTGGCTTGATCCCAGGCTTCATCCATGCCAGCATTGGGCAAGAGGCGAGTGCGGTCGGCGTAGGCATGGCCATGCGCGCAGAGGACGTCTTCACGAGCACGCATCGCGGGCACGGGCATTTGATCGGCAAGGGCGGCGATGTGGCGCGCATGATGGCGGAATTGGCAGCGCGCTCAACGGGCTACTGCGGCGGACGCGGCGGCTCGCTGCACATCGCTGATTTTGCCCTGGGCAGCCTAGGTGCGAACGGCATTGTGGCTGGCGGCATTCCGATAGCTGTTGGCGCGGCGCTAGCTTTCGCTATGCGCGGCGAAGATCGCGTTGCTGTCTCTTTCTTCGGCGACGGCGCGGCTAACGAAGGCGCTTTTCACGAAGCGCTCAACTTAGCAGGCCTGTGGCGCTTGCCCGTGGTCTTCATCTGCGAGAACAACCTGTATGGCGAAGGCACGCCACAGCACAAACAGGCGCCAATTGCCGATCTGGCCTTGCGCGCGGAGAGCTACGCTTTTCGCGGCGTGATTGTAGATGGCAACGATGCGCCAGCCGTTTACCGCGCCGCGAGCGAAGCGCTCTCACAGGCGCGGCAAGGCCTCGGGCCGACCTTGATCGAGTGCAAGACCTACCGTTGGCACGGTCATTACGAAGGCGATCCGCAAGTCTATAAGCCTGCAGGCGAGCTGCAAGAATGGCAGCAGCGCTGCCCAATTGTGCGTCTAGGCGCTGCCCTGATCGCCACCAACATCTTGAGCGAGGCCGATCTTGAGGCGATACGCCAATCGGTGCGGGCGCAATTGGATGAAGCCGTCGCCTATGCGCGCCGATCGCCGCATCCGCAGCCTGAAGAAGCGCTAGCGGGCGTCTACGCTGAGACGCACAACGGAAAGGTCTTCTGATGACGGCCGCGCTGCTTCTGTGGCCTTGCAATAGCCTGAGATCAGGCGCTTCAAGAATGCTTTCATGAAAACAGGATAGCTCTCATGCGTGAATTGACCTATAGCGAAGCGATTCGTGAGGCACTTGCTGAGGAGATGGCGCGAGATGCCTCAGTTTTCTTGATGGGCGAGGACGTCGGCACTTTTGGCGGCGTCTTCGGCGTGACACAAGGCTTGCTCGACCAATTTGGCGAGGCGCGTGTGCTGGATACGCCGATCAGTGAGAGCGCGATCATCGGTGCGGCGCTCGGCGCGGCTATGATGGGCATGCGCCCGGTGGTCGAGATCATGTTCGGCGATTTTTTGCCTGTGGCAGGCGATCAGATCGTCAATCAGCTGGCAAAGGCGCGCTATATGAGCGGCGGCAAGGCAAATGTGCCCGTCACAGTGCGCGTCACTACAGGCGCGCCTGGCAGCGCCGCTCAGCAGCACAGCCAAAGCCCTGAGTCCTGGTTCATGAACGTGCCAGGCTTGAAGATCGTCACGCCTGCCACGCCTGCTGATGCCAAAGGCTTGCTGAAAACCGCCATTCGCGGCAACGATCCCGTCTTGTTCTTCGAACATAAGATGCTTTATGCTGAAAAAGGCGAGGTGCCGTCCGATCCCGATTTCCTGGTGCCATTTGGTCAGGCGCGCATCGTGCGCCAAGGCGCGCATATCACCCTCGTGGCGATCGGCGGCATGCTGCGCCACGCCCTGCGCGCCGCCGACCAACTGGCTGAGGATGGCATCCAGCTGGAAGTGATCGATCCGCGCACGCTAGTGCCGTTCGATCTAGAGACGGTCGTGCGCTCGATTGAGAAGACAGGCCGCTTGATCATCGCCCATGAAGCTCACAAGCGCTGCGGCCCAGGCGCTGAGATCGCCGCGCTGATCGCCGAGGAAGCGCTCGATTGGCTTGACGCACCGATTGTGCGCATCGCAGCCAAAAACGTGCCGATTCCGTACGCGCCTGCCCTTGAGCAGTTCGTGCTGCCTAGCGCTGCAGATATCATCAGCGCGGCGCAAAAGTTGGCGCTGCCTTTGCCCGCCCGTTGAGCCATGCCGATCTGGATTCGCGGCGGCACGCTGCTGGATGTGATCAACGGCACCTTCGCTGAGGGCGATGTGCTGATCGGCGCTGATGGAAAGATCGCCGCGCTCGGCACCTTCGCTGCGCCCGAGTCGGCAATTGTGCTGGAAGCGCATGGCTGCGCTGTGCTGCACGGTTTGGTCAATGCGCACACGCATCTCAGCCAAACCTTCATGCGCGGACTCGGCGACGATAAAAAGTTGCTCGACTGGCTCAAGGGCGTGGTCTGGAAGCTGCAAGCAGCTATGACGCCTGAGGACGTCTACTTGGCGACGCTACTCGGCTTAGTTGAGAACGTGACCTGCGGTGTGGTCGCGCTGACCGAGCACCACAAGCTGGTGAATTCACCTGCGCACTCGGATGCAGCCTTGCGCGCCTATCTTGAGTTCGGCCTGCCGACGCTCTTCGCCTACGGCTGGAACGATCTGGGCGATGGCGCGCTACAGCTCGATCAGATCATCGCAGAGATGGAACGTCTGCGCGCCACAGCGCATGGCAGCAACGTCCAGGTCTGCGTTGGGCCGATGGTGCCATGGCGCTGCTCTGATGAAGCCATGCAGCGCACCTTTGCGCTCGCTGAAGCCTGGCAAGTGCCGTTCCACTTGCATGCAGCTGAGACTCAGGACGAGGTCGGGCTGATGATCGCGCGCAATGGCATGCGTCATATTGAGTGGCTAGCGCGGCTTGGCGTGCTGAGCGCGCGGACGCAAGTGGTGCATGGCGTATGGCTCTCAGACGATGAAATGCGCTTGCTCCAAAAAAGCGGCGCACGCTTGATCCACTGCCCGACGAGCAATATGTACTTGGCGAGCGGCATGGCCAAGATCGCGCCGCTCTTTGGGCGCGGCGTGCCCATTGCGCTCGGCGCTGATGGCTCGGGCAGCAACAACAGCCAAGATATGCTTGAGCTGCTCAAGATCGCGGCACTCTTGGCGAAGATCGAGACTATGGACGCGACAGCGCTCTTGCCGCGCCATATTCTGTACATGGCGTGCGTGGAAGGCGCGGCTGCGGTCGGCTTGTCGTCAGCGGCGCTGAGCCTTGGCAACGTGGCGCGCTTGATCTGCGTGGATATCCAAACGCCGCGCAGCGCGCCTGTTCACGATCCGTTCTCTGCGCTCGTCTACACTGCCAATGGCGCAGACGTGCGGCATGTGATCGTCGGCAATCGGATTTTCGTGCGCGAGCGCGCTGTGCAAGGCGTGGACGTGGCAGCCTTGATCGCCGAGTGCACACAGGCGGCCAAAGCGCTCTTGCGGCGCGCTGAACTTCTGTGAGGAGAGCTATCATGGAGATCGCAGGGCGCGCAATCTTGATCACGGGCGCAGCACGGCGCGTCGGCCGCGTCATCGCGCTAGAACTGGCGCGGCGCGGCGCGCACATCGCCTTCAGCTGGCACTTTGAGGACGAACCACACGCGCAGACTCGCGCTGAGATCGAAGCGCATGGCGTTCAATGCTTCGCTCAGCGCTGTGATGTAAATGATCTCTCGCAGTTGCGAGCGCTTGTAGATGGCACTATCGCGCATTTCGGCAGGCTAGATGTGCTGATTAATAACGCCTCGGTTTGGCTGAACAAGCCTGCCCTTGAGATCACGGAGTCGGAGTGGAATTTGGCTCTCAACGTGAACGCGCGCGCGCCATTCTTCGCAGCGCAGTTCGCGGCGCGCCAAATGCTAGGGCAGCCTGATGGCGGCGTCATCTTGAACATCGCTGACCTGTCGGCTTTTCAGGTCTGGCAGGAGAACGCGCATCATGCGGCCAGCAAAGCGGCGCTGGTCTCGATCACCAAATCGCTAGCTCTGGAACTGGCGCCAAAAATTCGCGTGAATGCCATTGCGCCTGGCACGGTCTTGCTGCCGGATGGCCTGGACGAGGCGTCGCTCGCCAAGAAGCGCGCTTGGGCAGAGGCGAACTCAGCTTTGAAGCGCATCGGCACGCCACAGGATGTCGCCAAGCTGGCCGCTTTCCTGATCGAGGCTGATTTCACCACTGGCGCTATCTATTTGGTAGATGGCGGACGTTCGCTGATTTAATTGAGCAGAGTCTCCAAGCTTTCCAAGACGAGCTCGCCAAGTGTGCCGTTGTTGACGATCACGCGGATGCGCAAGGGCGCCTTGCTGCCTTGAGCTATCTCAGCGGGCATGGCCAGCGCGTGGTAGGTCTCAAAGCTGCCTGCGGCGAACACAGCTGCAGGGAATTCAACGCGCCGATTGCTAGTGCCAAGCGCGATCTCAACGGCGATCGGGCGGCTGGCTGGGCGCTCGACCTGCCAGCGCAAGCACAGACGCAAAACAGGCATCCGATCGCTTTGTGGCACGGCTAAGGCGATCGTGCGCAGATAGAGATCAGGGCTGAAGGCGCGATCAGGCCTGTAGAGGCGCGCGCTGAACGGCGCGATCTCTGATTGGCGCCGAAAGGAGCGCTCGGATTGATACGGCAGGTAGTTGAGCGCAGCGAAGGCGTCTGTGTAGCGCCAGTCGTCATCGGCGAAGGCGAGATTGAGCAGATCGGGCGCGTAAAGCACAAGCGCCGAGTGCAAATCGCCGCGCTCTAGGAAGCGGCGCAGCTCAGGCTGCAGCGTGCCGTCCAGCGCGATCAGCTGTTGGTCAAGGCGCCACGCCTGATAGAAGAGCGCATCTTTGCGCGGCACAGCGACGCGCTGCGCTTCGGGCAGGTCGGGCCAGCGCTGCGGCAAGGCGCGCGCGGGCATGCTATCGCTGAGCGCAATGACGCACGCGCTGACCGTGACGCCGACGCCGACAACGCTCATGATCGGCGCCCGCTGGAAGAGCCTGCCTGCCAAAAGCGCCGCCGCTGGCACGATTGGCGCATAGGTATAACCGCCTTCAAAACGAAAAAGTCCGCCTAGTATGCCGAGGTAAAGCCCGATCCAAGCGCCGAGCAAGGCTGCGAACGGCTCATGGCGCGCTTGCCACCAGATCGGCGCCGCAGCTGCGATCAAGAGCGCTAAGATCGGCAGCGAGAGCAAGTCCTCAGCAGGCGGCGCTGCACGTCGGAAGGTCAGCAAGCCTTCCATGAAGCGCAGATCGAAGTTATAGTGCCAGCATAGCGCCAAGAATGCTGCGCCAAGGGCTGCGCCGAAAGTGGCTGTGAAGCGCTGTGCTGCGCCTTGCGTGGCTGCATAGAGTGCCATCAGTGCGAACAGCGCAAGCGCCTCAAGGCCGCACAATGCCGCTGCTGCGAAGGCGAGGCCTGCCCAACGCCAAAGCCCGTGTTGGGCTGAGAGCAAGCCGAGCAGCATCAGCGCTGTCATCAACGGATAGGGCGTGCCTGCGCCAATCCACAGTGGATAGGCGAGCGCAAAAATGCCTGCTGCCAACAGCCGAAAGGCTTGCGTCAGCGCCGCAAAGGCGCCGAGCGCGTAAAGGCATATCGCGCCGAGCGCCAAGCTGAGGCCGAAGAGCAGTTCAGGGCCGAGCAGGGCTTGCAGTAATATCGGCAGGGGCGCCGCGAGCAGCAAAACGGGCTCGCCGCGGTTGAAGACCAGCTCGCCGATTGCGCGCAGCTGTGCTGCATAGCGCGCAAGGATCAGTCGATCATCAGGCAGATTGACAAAAAAGCCTGCGCTCGCTATGCCAATCATCAAGGCGCCGAGCGCCACTGCCAAAGGCGTCAGATCGAGCCTGCGCGTCGGTCGCTCAGCCATAGGCTTTTATTGCGTCGTGGCGCGCCGCACGTATTCTGCCAGTAAGCGCACGCCATAGCCGGTGGCGCCGCTCGGATAGAGCGGATTGTTGGGCAAATCTTCTGCCATGCCTGCCATATCGATGTGCGCCCAAGCTGGATAATCCGCGAAGCGCTTCAAGAAAACTGCGCCAATGCTGGCACCGCCAAAGCGCCCGCCGCTGTTCTTGATATCAGCCGTCTTAGACTCGATCAGCTTCTCGTAATCGCTGAACATCGGCATCGCCCAGAGCCGCTCGCCTGTTGCCTCAGCCGCTGCCAAGAGCGCCTGACGCAGCTCATCATGCGTCGTGTATAGCCCAGCCGCTGCGTTGCCAAGCGCGACCACAATCGAGCCTGTCAGGGTCGCGATATCTATCACAGCCGCAGGCTTGTAGCGCGCCGCATAGACCAGCGCATCGGCTAGGATCAGCCGACCTTCAGCGTCCGTGCTGATCACCTCGATGGTCGTGCCGTTGCTGGCCGTCAGCACCTCGCTGGGCAAGTACGAGTTGCCGCTGATCATGTTGAACGTAGCAGGCACCAAGCCAACCACATGGCGCGGCACGCCTAGCGCCGCGATCGCCTGCAGCGCGCCCAGCACAGCTGCAGCGCCTGCCATGTCATTCTTCATGGCGACCATGCCTTCGGAAGTCTTGATGCTATAGCCGCCTGTATCAAAAGTGATGCCTTTGCCGACCAAGACGATGCTATTGCCTTCTGCAGCGCGCTCAGGCTGATGCTCCAAGATGATGAATTGCGGCGGAATGGCACTGCCACGCGCCACGCCCAAGAGCGCGCCCATCTTGAGCGCTTCCATCTCAGCCCGATCCAGCACTTGGAGGCGCAAGCCGTGCGCCTCAGCGACCTGACGCGCAGTCTCGGCTAGATGCTGCGGCGTACAGATATTCGGCGGCAGATTCACTAGCGTCCGCGCAAGGCACGTGGCTTCGCCGAGAATTTGGCCCGCTCGCATGCCGCGTTCAACGGCATCGCGATCGGCTGTGGCATCTTCAGGCAACACAATCGTCAAGCGCTCAGGCGCAG
>RFIM01000196.1 GCA_003695215.1 Chloroflexota bacterium | reverse complement strand
TCGGTTCAGCTGGAATTCATCGAACAAGTGGCGGTAGACATACGGCAGCTCGATGGCATCGCGAATGGCCGTGATCTGTTCATCCAGGCCGCCGATATCCTCATAGCGCACGTCTGGCACTTGTTCTAGCGTCAGGCTGCCGCTCTCTTGAGCGGGCAACTTTTCGAAGGCGATGCCGAGGCGCGGATCAACGCGCACGCTATCGCCGACCTGCACAGTCTCGTGAAAGAGCTGGTCGCTGATCTCAACCACGGCTTCATTGCTACCGACGCGCACGCGCAGGCGCGGGCGAATTTTGGCGATGACTTGCTTGCCGCTGGCATCGATCTGCACAATATCGCCGCGCTTGAGCGTCTCAGCTAAGGGCGCATCGCAGGTGGCGCTGAATTTCTCGCCGCTGAGCCATTGCAAGCGCACATGAGTGCCTTCTGCAGCTGCCAAAACGCGCGCCGCGTTCTCCGGGCTAAGAATGGCGATCACCTCAGCTGTCTCGCCACGTACAAAATCTTGCCGAATGCCGACCACGTTGCGCGAACGATTCAAGACGACCTGCTGCCCTTCGCGCAGCTGCTCAACAGGCACATCTGCCGCGACAAGTTTGACTTCCAGGCGCTGCCCGTTGTAGCCAACAATCACATCGCGCTGCGTGATCAAAATGCCATGCAGCTCGTCTCGGAGCCTCTCAAGGCGCGCGCGTTCATCAGGCAGAATGGCGCGCCCAATGGCTTCGTTCAGCACCTGCGAGAGCATCTCCCACAGCAAGTCGTTCTGGTTGCCCAGCTCCATGGGCTGCCCATTCTCGTCTATGATTTGCCGCTTAGGGCGTGGCGGGCAGACGCCCAAGAAAACGCCGTATTCCAGCGGCGCGCTGCGCGCTTCTTCTAATTCACGCTGCGTCTTGATCAGCAGCTCGCGCAGGCGCTGAATGCCGCTTAGCTTGCCCACGAAAGCCAGCAGCTCCATCAAGCGCGCCCGTTCATCGGGCGGCGGCGGTGGCGTGGCGCGCAGCTTCTCCTTGACGAGGTTTTCCAGAAGGTGGATCAGTGTTTCAGGATCAGTCGGCATTTCAATTCCATCACATTCAGCGCGCAGAGCGCACTCAATTAAGCGGGCGATTGCGTGCTAGCTTGAAGTGTGTGCCAATGCCGCGCATGAATCTCAGAGAAATCACCCCTAGCCTTAGGTTAAGGCAATTTGCTTTGCTGCTCAACATGCCAAATGTACTATCCCAAATCTTTTATAGGCAAATGTACATTTGCTAAAAATCGGTTTAGAATATTTGCCACAGCTTGGCGCAAAGGCCGCTTTAGCGCCTGACCATGAAACTCTAGGAGGAGCAACTGAGCCTATGCAGACCTTTACACTCATCTATGTAACCTATAACAGCTGTGAAACGATCTTTGATGCTTTGAGTTCAGCAAAATCCTTGCGCCTGCCTAACGACCAGCTATCAATGCGTATAGTCGTCGTAGATAACAATTCTCAGGATAGCACACTTTCAATTATTATGCAACACTTCCCAGAGGTGCTGATTTTTGCCAACAAAAGGAATCTCGGCTTTGCGGCGGCAAACACCCTGGCCATGCGGCGCTTGCCATCGGATTATTTCGGCCTAGTGAATGCCGATGTGCGCCTGGATAGCAACTGGCTGGCTGCGCTCTGGGAAGCCTTCGAAGCCGATCCGAAGTTGGCAGTGGCGGGCAGCAAAATTTTCTTCAGCGATACAAACGTCTTGCAACATGCCGGTGCCATGATCCGCCCAAATGGCCTGACCTACCACTTAGGCGTTGGCGAAAACGACGAGGGACAGCACGAACAGGTGATTGACGTGGACTACGTGATGGGCGCAGCGCTGGCCCTGCGCGGCAGCCTGGCTGAGCGGCTTGGCTACTTGAACACTCAGTATTTTATGTATTTTGAGGAGACCGAACTTTGTGCCAAAGCAAGGGCAGCAGGCTACCGCGTGTGTTATATACCGAAAGCCATTGCGCGCCACTATGAACGCCACAGCTTGAGCGGAACGCCTTCCACTAAGTATCTGTGGCGTTATCATCGCTCGCGCTATCGCTTTGCGGCGCGCAACCTCGATCCGCATACTTTCTGTGAAGCCGAGCGCGCTTGGATCAACCAATACATCCCTGATCCGAAATACCGCCTGCTGTTGCGTGCGGCGCGGTTTTCTCAAGTGCGCTTGTGGCTCCGCCATCCGTGGCTGCTGACATTGCGCGCCTAGCTGGCCGCCCGTTCGAAGAGCTTTTCGCGGTCGGCGGCGCCAAAGCCTGCCTGGCTGATGATCTCAACGACTTTGCCGCGCGCCTCAGGCTGAAGCAGTGCCTGAACAAGCACCTCGGCCACATCCTCGCGGCTGATCATACCGAAAGAACCTAGCTTAGCGGCGATCAGCACCTGATTGCTAGCAGGCGCGTTGGTCAAGCCGCCTGGACGCACAATTGTGTACGGAATGCCGCTGTGGATCACCACCAGCTCGCCGCGCCGCTTCTGCCTGAGGATAGGCGCCAAATTCGGGACTTGCTCAGGCGTCTCTGTGCCAAGCGAAGAACAGATGACGATCTGTTGTACGCGCTGCTCAAGTGCAGCCGCAACTAGGTTGATCAACGCTGTGACTTCAATTGCCTCGATCTCTTCGGCGCTGTAGTGCATGCGCGCGCCAAGCGCGCTGATCACAGCCCGCACGCCGCGCACAGCGCGCCGCATATCTTCTGCGTTCAGCACAGAGCCGATCAAGGTCTCCACGCCGTTGAGCAAAAGCTCGGGCCTACCGCGCATCCGATCCTCAGAGCGCACCATAGCGCGCACAGCGATGCCCTTGCGGTGCAAATTCGCCACCACGCGCCGACCAGTCTCGCCGTTGGCGCCAAGCACAAGCACCTTGCCGTCAAAAGTGGCCATTGAGCGTCCTCACCTTGATAGATATGATAAAGATGCGCCTACAATGCTATCAGAAGCGCGCTGCTTTGGCTAGTCGAATCGCCCTTCCTTCAAGCGGCGCCGAATCTCCAGATCGGCGTCGCGCTTGGCAATCTCGTGGCGCTTGTCGTATTCCTTCTTGCCTTTCGCCACAGCGATCTCGACTTTGGCGCGCCCATGCTTCAAGTACAGCCGAGTCGGCACGATGGTATAGCCGCGCTCGCGCAGCTTGCCGATCAGATGGGCGATCTCCTTGCGATGCAGCAGCAATTTGCGCGGACGGCGCGGCTCGTGCCCAAAGCGATGCGCCTGCGCGTACTCAGGGATGTGGACGTTCAGCAGCCATAGCTCGCCGCTGCGCTCTTCCACATAGCCGTCGCTCAGGTTGACTTCGCGCTTTCGGATGGACTTGATCTCAGAGCCGATCAGCACTAAGCCTGCCTCATAGCGCTCGATGAGGTTGTAATTATGGCTAGCTTTCTTATTGGTCGCAATGATGACAAAATCGTTCTGTTCCTTGGCGGCTTTAGGCGCTTTGGCTGCTTTTGCCATGGCTCACGCTCCTCAAGCGGTTGATTCTTGCACCGCTTCAATCTAGAGTCAACGCCGAAAAGCGTGCAGGCGGATGAGTCCGCCTGCACAGCGCTGCTTCTCAATGGATAGACTCAGTGGTTGCGGAAAGAACACGCTGAATGGCTGCCTCATAGCCATCAATCATGCGCGCCACAGTGAACTGCGGCGCACGCGCGCGCCCACGCTGACCATATTCGGCGCGCAGTGCCTCATCGCGCAGCAGAAGCCGAATGCCTTCAGCAAAGGCGGCAGGATCCTCAGGCTCGACCAACAGGCCTGCCTCGCCGACCACTTCAGGCGCAGCACTAGCGCGCGCCGCCACAATCGGCTTGCCGAGCGTCATCGCTTCAAGGTAGACGTAACCAAAGCTCTCTTGGCTGCTCGGATGGCAGAAGACATCGGCCTGCCGCCACTCACGCGCAAAAGCGGCATCGTCAGCAATATGCGAAAGCCACGTCACGTGGGCATTGACTTTCAGCTCATCAGCCAGCGCGTGCAGCGCGCCCCACTCCAAACCATTGCCGACGATCCGCACCTCAAGGTTCGGGAACTCTTCGATCAATAGCGGAATAGCGCGCAGTAGCACGTCCACGCGCTTACGCGGATAGAGCTTGCCGACTGCTAGCACAATCGGGTGATCGTTGGCTTGGCGCGGCTCAGCTTCCACAAGCGGCAGCCAGCTCGGCGTGATCATACCGTGGGGTATGACCATGACCTTCTCAGCAGGCACGCCATACAGCGAGACGATCTTATCCTTGGCGTACTGGCTGCCCGCTGTGACCAGATCGGCTTGCTGCATGTTGAGACGGTCGAAAAAGGCCTGCGCGTAAACCATTGTGCGGATTGGCTCGCGTTCCCAGCGGCACAGATCGCCGAAAATAGCGTGCGCCGAGGCGATCATAGGTGGACGCGACGCAGGATCTAAGCCGTAGCCGTCGTAGTCAAAGCCGATGACGACATCGGCTTCGCGCAAGCGCGCATCCGTGCGCAGCTCAGTGTTGAACTGAAAGCGTTTCAGGGTCGTTTCGATGTAATCGGACGTATCGAAGTTGGGCGCAATCACTTCGATAGCGTAGCCGCGCTCGCGCAGCCCAGCAAGGAAGGCGTTGAAGAAAACAGCCGTTCCACTGCCGCTGATCACATCGGTCGCCCACGACGTGATGATGACGATTCGCATATGCACTCATCCTATAGTTAAGGCGGCGCCTCATGCGCTTTGGCAAACCGCCACATGCGATAGGCTCACCTTTGACAAAAGTGTGGCGTGTTCTTAGATTGTAGCAATATCAGCTCAAGGCGGCACACGCCCAGGGCAGCCTGAGCGCCGCAACTGCTATAATTGACATGTTGTTAGGCACAGAACAGGGTTCACGGCATGTTTTGGTCTGAGTTAGAGGAACAGCGTTCAGCCCAGCAGCGCTTGTTGCGCGGCACACAAATGATGATCGTCCTGGCGGCGCTTCTAGTGACCGCTTTCAGCGCCTTCATGGCAGGCTATGCGGTCGCGCTCAGCAGCACGGAACGCCACTTAAGCCTGGCTGAGGAAGTCTGGCAGCTGACCGATCGCTATTTCTACTATGAAAAGCCTGCTGAAAAAGATCGGCTCTATGGCGCGATTAGCGGCTTGCTGGCAACTTTTCAAGACCCGCACACGCTCTTTTTGCCGCCGCCAAGTGCCGAGCGCGAACGCGCTGTGATGAGCGGGCAGCAAGGCGGCGTCGGCATCATCCTGACTCAGACGGAAGATAAGCGCTTTGTGGTGATCGAAGTGCGGCGCGGCTGGGCCTATGAGCGCGCAGGCGGCCGCGTCGGCGATCAGATCATCGCTGTAGATGGCCAGCCCGTAGCCGATTGGACGTTCAATCAGCTGATCGAGCGCGTGCGCGGCGCGCTTGGCACGCAAGTAGCGCTAACAGTGCAGCGCGAAGGCGAGCCTGAGCCGATCACCTTGCGCGTGACGCGCCAACAGATCAACGTCTACAGCGAAATGCTCGACGAGCAGATCGCCTACCTGACTTTCACGCAATTCACTAGCACAGCGCCAAATGAGATCAAGGCGCAGCTCGAGTCGCTCTTAGCACAGCAGCCACGCGCGCTTATCCTCGATCTGCGCGATAACGGCGGCGGTTTCTTGGATGAGGCGATTCAGATCGCGGATTTCTTCCTGGATTCAGGCCTAGTGGCTACAGAGAAGACCTCAAGTGGCGAGATCAGGCGCTTGACTTCCAAAAGCGGCGATCTGGCCGAATCAGTGCCTCTGGTCGTCCTGGTCAATCGCAACAGCGCTAGCGCTAGCGAGATCGTGGCCGGCGCCTTGCGCGATCGTGGCCGCGCCGTGCTGATCGGGCAACGGACATTCGGCAAGGGCTCGGTGCAGCGGCTTTTCACGCTCAGCGATGGCTCGCAGCTGCGCGTGACTCAAGGTGCGTGGTACACGCCGAAGGAGACACCGATCGAGCGGCGCGGCGATCAGCAGGGCGGCCTGCAGCCCGATGTGCTGGTCGAGCTGCCGAGCGATGGCCGCCGCCCACAAGGCGATCCGATCCTTGAGGCAGCGCTCGAATACATCCGCGCGCACTTCTGAGTGGCGCCGCAGTGCGGAGAGGGTGGGATTCGAACCCACGAGGGCTTTCGCCCTACTCGCTTTCCAAGCGAGCGCACTAGACCAACTATGCGACCTCTCCATAGCTCGTGCCGCCATTATAGCCGCTTGTGGCGCATCGGTCAACGGCGCGAATCGCTCAGTTGCGCGCGCGCCCAAGCGATAGTCTGCTGAATGCCTTCGGCAAACGGCACGCGCGGCTGCCAATTCAGCAAGGCCTGAGCGCGGCGAATATCGGCTGCGCTGGCGCGCATATCGCCTGGCTGCGCAGGCCCGTAATGCACAGGATAGCTGCTCCGATCCTTGCCAAAGGCGCGCAAGACGGCATCGCACAGCGCGTTCACAGTTGTCGGCACGCCTGTGCCAAGGTTGATGACTTGCCCATAAGTGGCAGGCTGCTCAAGCGCGTCCATCCAGGCGCGCACTACATCCGAGATGTGCACGAAATCGCGCGATTGCTCGCCATCTGAGTGAATGGTGATCGGTTCGCCGCGCAGCACGTTGCCAATGAAGATCGCCATCACGCCTTGATAGGCATTGGTCAGGCTTTGGCGCTCGCCATAGACATTGAACATGCGGAACGAGGTCACGTTCAGCTGAAAGTCGAGGTCGCGGCGCGCGGCCGTCAGGTGAACGTAGCGCTCAGCCGCATATTTAGTGATGGCGTAGTAGGAAGCAGGGTCAGGCGCGGCGCTTTCGGCGGTCGGCACAGGGTTGCTGTTGCCATAAATGGTCATTGAGCTGGCGAAGAGCAGGCGCGGCACGCGATAGGCCAGGCAGGCTTGCAAGACGTTGATGGTGCCGAGCGTGTTAGTGCGCAAGTCATGCGAGGGATCGGCGAAGGAGAGGCGGATCGAGGCTTGTGCGGCCAGGTGCAGCACGGCATCGACGCCGTTGGCGAAGATCGGCTCAAGATGGGCAGGCTCGGTTACATCGCCTTGTACGAATTCAGCAGCCGCGTTCACATAGTCGCGCCTGCCACCACTGAGATTATCCAAAACGATCACGCGATAGCCGCGTGCGATGCAAGCATCGGCCAGGTGGCTGCCGATGAAGCCGGCGCCACCTGTGATCAAGATACGCTTACTCACAGCCTTCTACGATCAACCTTTCAGACCAGAAGTGGTGATGCCTTGCGTGAACAGCTTCTGGGTGAAGAAGTATAGAATCATCACTGGCAAGAGCGCCACGGTTGAGGCGGCCATCAGCAAATGCAAGCGCGTGCCGCCGTCCTCGCGGAAGAAACTGAGCGCCACTGCGATCGGGCGCCACGAATTATCCGAAGTCACTAGCAAGGGCCACTCAAGGGCGCTCCAAGTGCTGACGAAACAGAACAGCACGGTCGTGGCAATGGGCGCCCAAGAGATCGGCACGACCACTGAGGTCAGGAAGCGCAGATGGCCTGCGCCGTCCACGCGCGCCGCTTCCCACAGCTCGTTGGGAATTTGCATGAAGAACTGCCGTAGCAGGAAGATGCTGAAGGTGTTGGAGAGGAACGGGATCACGAGCGAGGGCCAGTTGTTCAGCCAAGTCAGCGAGGGATGGATAGACGTGAAGAATTGATGGACGCGCGTCACGATGATCAGGTTCGGCACAAGGATGATGATGCTGGGCACGAAGAGCGTCATCAACAACATGCCAAACAGCAAGTTGCGCCCTGGGAAGCGCATGCGCGCGAAGGCATAGGCTGCCATGACGCAAATGACCGTCTGGCCGATCACGGACATGGTCACGATGCGAACAGTGTTCCACAAGAATAAGCCGAATTGGCGCGACTCGCCAATGGCTGAGGAGCCAAACAGCACGTCGGGATAGTTATCCAAGCGGATGCCGAGTGTCGGGATGATATTGATGGTGCTGTTGGCTTCAAAGGAGGTCTGGAGCGACTTGCCGAGCATGAAGGCGAACGGCAGGATGTAGATCAGCGCGGCGAGGCTGAGGCCGATGTATACCAGCACGCGGAACGCGCTGAGGTTGCGTTTAGTGCGCCGCACGGGCGCGGAGAGCGTTAGATCAGCCATAGAACACCTTATCGCGAGTCAACCGATTTTGCAACAAGGTCAGGATCAAGATGATGCCGAACAGCAGGAAGGACATCGCCGCGGCATAAGGACGAGTCTTGATGGCAGAGGCAGTCTGGATCGTCTCGTAGATGTAGACGGTCGTAGTATCCAGCGCGCCGCGCATATCAGGCGTGCGCAGCACCCAAATGTGCGCAAAGGTGCGGAAAGTACCCGTGATCGCCAAGAGCGTTAGATAGAAGGTTGTCGGCGAGATCAGCGGAAAGACGACGTGGCGGAAAGTTTGCCAGCGGCCTGCGCCGTCAATCTGCGCTGCCTCAAACATCTCTTTAGGCACGTTGCCCAAGCCGTTCATGAAAATCACGGCGTTATAGCCGCTGAAGACCCAGATGGCATAGATGATCGCCGCCACCAATGGCAAGCTCGGCCCGATCAAGAAGTTAGGCAGGCGCACGTTCGGCCCGCCGATGATCTCGGCGATGATCTGGAAGACGCCCTTGGGATTGCGCATCCACTCTTGTGGCGGCAGGCCGAGCGTCTTCAGGAGCTGGTTGACGGGCCCGACATCAGGGCTGTTGGAGAAGAGCATCGCGAAAACTGTAGCTGTGGCCACTGTCGGCGCGATGTACGGCATGAAAAAGACCAGGCGATAGAAGCCTTTGCCGAAGCGCACTTCATAAAAGAGCATGTAAGCCAACAGCAAGCCAAGCGAGAGCTGCACAGGCACGGTCAGGAAGGCATAAGTGGCCGTGCGAATGATCGAGTCGTAAAATTGCGTATCGCCGCGCGCAGCTGCCAAGGGCAGCTCGCCGATAAACAGCCATCCGCCGACCATCAGCGCAATGGCGATCAGCAAGGTCGAGAGCATGCCGCTGCTGCTCTCACGGTGCTTGGCGCGGCTCCAGAAGAAATACGCCAGGCCGATGAGGCCAAGACCGAGCAGCATCGTGAAGACTTCGTTCCATTGCAGGACGGTATCTGCCAGGGCCGTAGGCGAGAGGCGCGTGAACTCGCGCAGAGTCTCGCGCGGTACGCGTTCCAGCTGCGTGAGCGTTTGGCGCAGCATATCTTGCGCGCCAAGCACGTAAATCACGAAGAGGAGCGCAACCGCTGCAAACAACCAGCGGACGAAGCCGAAGAAGCCGTGCTTGCGCGGCTCAGCATCGGGATCGGCGCTCAGGCGGATGCGATGCGCCACAAAAATTGCCAGCATACAAGCGGCTATGCCAAAAAGCGCCGCAATTTGCGGCAAGAGCGGATGCACGTAGTTGAAGCGCGGATTAGTGATGACGCGGCTCAGCACGTCCAGCAGCGGCTGCGAGATGCGGTGCAATTCATAGAAGGTGAACCAAGTCAGCAGCACAGCGCTGAGCGTCATCAAGCCGACGCCCCAAGAATTCAGCACAAGGAGGAAATGATGATCGCTCGCTGTCTCATCAGTGGCATGGCGCGGCTGCAGCAGGACGTAGCAGATCACGCCGATGAGCAGCAAGCCAAGTGGCGCTAGCGCGTAGACGAAATCTAGAGTGAAGAGGATGCCGAAGAAGGCTAGCATAGCGAAGGCCGTCAGGTAGCCAACAGGCAGGTAGCGGTAAAAGTTGCCCTTGCCTTCGCGCGTGACTTCCACGCCGCGCCGATACATGTTGTAGCCGACTAAGCTGAAGACCAGGGCAGCGGCGAGCGTGAGCATGTAAGCAAGGCTGCCGATCACGCGCACGAAATTCGCCAAGCCAACGAAGCCTTCTGGCACATTGACGCCGCCTTGCATGCTGATGAAAAAGCCGTAGGCCACTGGGAATAATTCAAAGATGAAGGCGATGATCGCCACTGGCGCCACAAACAGCAAGCCGAGAACGGCCTCGCCTATCTGTGCGCGCCTACGGCCAACGCCCTGAGCGACCGTCTCAGCTTGTACGCCCGTCGCGTAGGAAGTGGTAGTTGCCATACTCAACTCATCCTCTCGCTCACGCTCTCGCTGTAGTGCTTTTCTACAAGCCGACCTTTAAGGTTTTGCCCACAACCTGTTAAAGACAGGTTAAAAGGCGTGTGAGTGCTGTTGACTTACTGCGCTGATTGTGGCGCAGCTTTCGGCATTCTGCAAATGCATTTTAGCAAGCGCTCACTTCACATGTGCGCCTGAAATACCTTACAATCTGATGCAAGTTCGTAGGTTGAGGATGCCTAGATGAGTTCTTCGAGCAAGCGCCACATTGGCGGGAAAGAATTCTGCTTAGTCGCGCTGATCGCTGCTTGGCTGCTGAGCCAAGCCGTCGCAACCGTGCCTGAGGCCGCGCCGACCGCTCAAGCTGTAATGTGGTTGGGCACACAAAGCTCAATGGTTGAGCAAACTGCCCTGCGCGGGCGCATTGCTTTCGTCTCAGAGCGCAATGGCAATCCTGAAATTTACCTGATGGAAGCCAATGGCAGCAATGTCCGTCGCTTGACGCGCAACAACGCCCGCGACGACTCGCCCGTTTGGTCGCCGAACGGTCAGCAGATCGCCTTCGTCTCCGAGCGCGACCGCAACCGCGAATTGTACTTGATGAACGCCAACGGCGGCGCGCTCATGCGCCTGACGCGCAACAGCGCGCGCGATGAGTGGCCGACTTGGTCGCCAAACGGCGAACTGATCGCTTTCGTCTCGGATCGCGATGGCGTGCCGCAGATTTACACAATACGCGCCACAGGCGGCGGCTTGCGGCGCTTAACTCAGACTGAGACACCTGAAACGCAGCCTGCTTGGTCGCCTGATGGCAAGCAGATTGCCTTTGTCTCAGAGCGCGACGGCAACCCTGAGATTTATATCATGAATGCCGATGGCAGCGACGTGCGCCGTTTGACGGATGATCCTGCAGTGGATCGCTCGCCGCGTTGGTCGCCTGATGGCAAGCGCTTGCTGTTCGTCTCCGAGCGCGACTCAGCGCGCTTGCAAATCTTCAGCATGACCAGCAGCGGCGAGGATATCAAGCTGATCGCGGCTACAGATGCCGAAGGCCTTCGCAATTTCGATCCGACTTGGTCGCCTGATGGCGCTTGGATCGCCTTCACCACAGATCGAGATGGCAACCTGGAAATTTATGCTGTGCGCGCTGATGGCAGCGGCCTGCGCAACCTGACGCGCAGCCGCGCTGATGATTACAGCCCATCTTGGGCGATCGCTGCAGCGCTTGCGCCAAGCGGCAGGCCGACTGCCACGCCGACGCCGCTGGGCGGCGGGCGCCAAATCGGCATGAGATGGCGAGCGCCTTAGCTTGGGCAGAACTCGGCGCTCAGGCTATTTTGAACGTGAGCTACTGGCTCAGCATCTGGATCATGGCTTCCATCATAGCGATCTCGGCACTTTGATCGCGGAGAATGGCTTGGGCCAAAGTGCGCAGCTCAGCGTGCTCAGCCCATTTCAGAACGCGCTCTGCCATGTGCAGCGCATCGCCATGATGATCGATCATCGCCTCCAGCCAGGCGATATCGTAGGCTGTGCCCGAAAGTTGGCTCAAGCCTGCCATCATGCCCATCATCATTGGCGGATCGTCAGGCAACGCCGCTGCACCACCGTGCCCGCCATGTGCGCCGTGTGCTGACAGGTTGCGCTTGTAGATGCCGCCATGCCCTGCCATGCCTTCTAAGCTCAGCATGTGCGCCAGAGGCATTGGCACGTAACTGATGCCGTACCAGTCGCTTAGCCAGCGCTGCATCTGTGCAATCTCAGCGCTTTGTGCAGCAATAATGTTCTGACAGAGCGTTTTTAGCTCAGGTGCTGCTGCTTTAGCGAGGCAGTTTTCGCTCATATCCAGTGCCATCTGATGATGATCGATCATGCCCTGCAGAAAGCGCACTTCAGCGCGTCCATTTCGCCCAGAGATAGGACCGTCAGCTTGTACGCTCTGCCAGATGCCAAAGGCGATCACTACGAGCAGCCCCAAAACCAGTGTTGACTTGATCTTCATGTGAGGTGCCTCCATATCTTACCTACCCCGTACGGGATGGGTAGATGATAACAACGGAAATTTCCATGGTCAAGGCATAGCGCCTTGCGCTACACTTATAGAGCCGCTCATTTGTAGTTTTATGAAGGATCAGAACGCATATGCGCATCAGGGCTCAGCGCGTTGCCGCTTTCGGCACGACCATCTTCGCCGAGATCAATCAGTTGGCGCGTCAGCACGGCGCCGTGAATCTTGGGCAAGGCGCGCCCGATTTTGACGCGCCGCTGCCCGTCTTGGAAGCGGCGATTCAGGCCGTGCGCAGCCAGCTCAATCAGTACGCGCCCAACATCGGCTTGCCGCAAGCGCGTGAAGCCATTGCCGAGCATGCTGAGCGTTTTTACGGTCAGCGCGTCTCGCCCGAGCAAGTTCTGATCACGGCTGGCGCCACAGAAGCCATGTTTGCCGCCATCCTCGGCCTGAGCGACCCTGAAGACGAGATCATCGTCTTTCAGCCCGTCTACGATAGCTATGTGCCGAATATGCGCATGGCAGGCGTCAGGCCACGCTATGTCAATCTCTATGCACCCGATTGGTCGTTCGATCCTGATGAGTTAGCGGCCGCCTTCACGCCGCGCACCAAAGCGATCATCATCAACACGCCGCACAATCCCACAGGCAAGTGCTATTTGCGCCGTGAGCTTGAGATCATCGCCGAGCTGTGCCTGCGCCACGATGTGATCGCCATCACTGATGAAGTCTATGAGCATATCCTCTACGATCAAACGCAACACACGCGCTTGGCCACGCTTGATGGCATGGCCGAGCGCACGCTGACCATCAGCAGCTTAGGCAAGACTTTCAGCGCCACAGGCTGGAAGGTCGGCTGGGCAATCGGCGCGCCTGAGCTGGTCGAGAGCGTCAATCGGGCTCACCAGTTCATCACCTACTCCGTGGCCACGCCCTTGCAAGCTGCCGCTGCAACTGCGCTCAAGTTGCCCGATGCGTATTTCGAAGCGCTGCGCGCCGAATTCCAGCGCAAGCGCGATTGGCTGCTGGGAATGTTGCGCAAGGCAGGCTTTCGGACCTTTGTGCCACAAGGCGGCTACTTCATCATGGCTGATTGGCGCGACGTCGCGCCTGCTCACGTTCAAAATGACGTCCAGTTCGCTGAGTGGCTGATTCGCGAAGTTGGCGTGGCCTGCATTCCGCCGAGCGCCTTCTACCGCGCTGAGGATAAACATTGTGCGGCACACTTGGCGCGCTTCGCCATTTGCAAGCGCGATGAGACCTTGCAAGCTGCAGCTGAGCGCCTGACTGCTCTGCGCACCAACAGCAACTAATTACACCGAATGATTGGCAAGGCGCCGCTGGGCAATTCTTGGTGTGCGCTGCCAGGCGCGTCTGGTGCAATTGCGCACCAGGCCGTTGGCACTTGCAGAGCAATCACGAATCTTGCGGCTGGCGTTCAGGGTAAGGGTCCTCGGTGACGATCTCGGCTTCAATTTGCGCCAAAACTTGCTCATAGAAAGCCAATCGCTGCGCGCCGATGCGGCGGCCAGTCGGCGTGACGAGCGTCTGATACCACAAGCGCGCGCGCTCTAGCGGGAAGCCGCTGACCAGCTCACGCGCAGCCGTGTTGATTGGCTTGGTGCCAACCCGACCGAGCGTGAGCAGCGATTGAATGATATTGCTGGCGCCGATCTTATCCAGTGTCTCGGCGTCCATCAGCAGGCGCGCTTCCAAACTGGCATGGGCAAGGATAGCGCGTATTTGCTCTTCGAGCGGCACGTCATCTTCGAATTCGTTGTGATGACGGCGAACAGCCTCAGCCACGCGCTCCACAAACGGTGGCGGATAGCCTTCGCTCAGCAGGAAGTGCGTAGCTGTCTCGGCGCCGCGCAGGCCGTGATACTCGTAATCGACCGTATAATGATCGATGTCATGGAAGAGCGCTGCCAGATCGCACACAGCGCGCGCATCCGGCGGAATGTTCTCGCCGTCGGCAAGGGCACGGATGTTCTTCAGGACGTTCAGGCTATGCTGCCAACGGTTTTCGGCGCGGAATTCGGCGTAATGCGGCGAGTAGCACAAAGCCGTGCGGCGCAAATAGCCGCGCACGAAGTCAGCGGC
>RFIM01000195.1 GCA_003695215.1 Chloroflexota bacterium | reverse complement strand
TGTCAGCGAGTGTCCGCCGCGATTCAGCCCATAGCCTTCGCCAAAGCCAATCTTATCGTACGGCCAATACATGGCGTAGGTGTTGGCGAACGGATCGCCTGTCCACTGGTAATTGAAGAAGAGCCACAAACTCGCCACGGGCGCGGCGCAAGCGGCCATCAGCGCCCAAGCTGCCAGATTACGCCGCCAATGCGCTCGCTCGGCCAACAGCCGCCACAAGATGTGCAACGCCACAGGCGCCGCAACGGCAAGCGCTGTCCATGGGCGCGTGCAGATCAAAGCGCCGAGCGCAGTGCCGCTCAAAGCAGACCAAGCGCGCATGCCGCGCCCGCGCTGCGCGCTGCGCCAATAGCTGTAGGCAAAACACAGCGCTGCGAAGAGCGCCCAGGTGTGGCTCATCAGCGTAGCGTTCAGGATCAGCGCGGTTGGGCTGATCGCCAAGAGCAGTGCTGCCACTGCGCCGACGGCTTCACCGAACATCTCGCGTCCGAGTCGATAGATCAGCCCGACGTTCAACATGGCGAGAAAAGCATTGACTAGCCATGCTTGCCCAAGCCAAACTCCGAGCGCAAGCACTAGCGGCCAGCCTGGAGGATATTTGCCGAAACGGCGCAGGGTGCCATCAGGCGACTCATCAGGCTGCAGCAGGAAGGGCTGCCAGAAGACCTTGACAGGCTCTTGGCGCGCTACCCAAGCCTGCCCGCCGCTGAAAATGCGCGCCTGATATAGGTAAGCGAACTCATCTTCAAGGTGCGGCAGGCGCTCCAGCACCGCGCGGCTGAGGTGCGCTGAGGCGAGCAGGGCGAAGTACATCAGGGCGAGGACGAACCAGCGCGTCAAGGGCATGCGGCGCATGGTCAGCTGCGTTCGCGATCCACGCTCTCAAAGATTTCCTTAGCGCGATCCAGAAGGCGGGCTACGTAAGGCGCGCTCAAGTTGCGTGCCTTGAAATAGCGCTCTAAAAGCTGGAGCGGCGTCAGGCTCTCGGGCAAATCGCCGAGGCGCGTGCGATCGTTGCGCTCAATCTCCAGCTTCACTGTGGCAACAGTGCTGGCGCCGCGCTCGTAGAGCGCAGCGTACAAGCGGCGCACTTCAATGCGCCCTTCATCAGCTGCGTCCAGTTGTAGATACATGCGCACAATCGCACCTTGCACGTTAGCGCAACGGATCGCATCCAGTGCTTCCTTCATTGGATTGGCGCTGCTGCGCAGGTCGACGCGCAAAGTCACAAACGGGCGGCTATTGACGGGCTTGAATTGCCAGCGCGTCCTACCGCGCTCTAATTCAACCCAGCAGAAGCCTTTCGGCTCGTTCTCTTCGCCGAAATCAATGCGCTCTAGGCTGCCGCTATAGACGATCGGCGTGCGTGAGCCGTTGCTCAAGCACTGATGCTTATGAATGTGACCAAGCGCGACATAGTCCCAAGCAGGATCGTCCAAATCGCTGAGCGAGACCATGACGTCGCTGCCGAGCATGATCTCGCGCTCGCTGCCCGTCTTGGCGCCACTGACCGTGAAATGCCCGACCAAGACGCGCGGCGAGTCTTCGGGCTTCTGGCGCGCTTGATCAGCCAACTCAGTCAGCATTTGGCTGATCGCAGTCTGGAAGCGATCGTCGCGTGCTTGTGCGCTGAGGGTATGATCTTCAGGCTCGGTCAGCAGGCGCGCCTTGACAGGATAGGGCACGGTAGCGACGTAGGCCTTGCCGCGCTTGGTACGGATATCGTGCAAGGCGTAGTTATCGCCTAGCACAACGCTCGGTACAGCCAGAGTCTGGTAGATTTCAAGGCTGGAGGCACGGTTGATCGAGGTTGCCAGGTCATGATTGCCCAACAGCAGCACTACAGGGCAATGATCGCTCATCTGGCGGATGCGGCGCGCGAATTCGCGCTGCAAGGTTGGGTTAGGCGTGCGATTCTTGAAGGCATCGCCTGCGAAGACGACCAAGTCTACGTCATTTTGGCGCCCATAGGCGAAGACTTCGTCCAAGCGCTGTAGGAAGTCGTGCACGCGGCTGTTCAAGCCCGTCTCAGGGTGCAAGCGCCCGTAATTTTCCATACCTAAATGGAAATCGGCGAAATGGAGCATGCGAATCATGGCAAAATCTCTCACAAGATGGTGTATTCGCTCTAGTTTAGCAAGGCAGGCTGCGCTCTGCACAAGCCAATCGCCACAAGTTGCTCTACCCAAATGCGTAGGATGCACATTGTGCCTTTAGCCGCTGATGCGAATGCCGAACAGTTCGTTACCGCCTAGATAGACGATTTGCGGCAGAGGATCGCCAATGTTCCAATGCTCGCGCCACAAGCGCTCGTAAGTGCCATCGCGCGCCATCTCCTGCAGCGTTGCCTCGACCAGTAGGCGGAAGGGCACATCATTGCGCGGCACAGCCAAGGCCAACGGACGCGGATTGTACAGGCGCGGCGTCAGCGTCACGCGATTGGCGTTCGCCTGCGCCAACGGCACTACACGCAGTGCATCGCCGAAGAAAAGGCGCACGTTGTTCTCGAAAACTGCCCTGACCGCTTCGCGCTCGTCGCTGAAGCGCACGTGCCGAATGGTCTGCGCATTGATGCCGACGCTGACGGCCAGATTGCGCGCGATCTCGAAGGCTTCAGGCTCGTCGGCATAGGTGCCGATCACGCGGCTGCCTGTGCGCAGATCGCTGAAGCCTTGCACGCCGCTCTGGACGCGCACAAACATGCGGTAGCCGCGCTGCGCATAGATCGCTGCATAGTCCACGCGATCAATCGGACTCCAGCGCGGCGATAGACCGATGGCGAGATCGGCGTTGCCGCTGGCTAAAACGTCCTCAGGATTTTGATATGAGCCTTGCAGCAATGCCACCTGGGCGTTCCAGCGCCGCGCCATCTCGAAGATCAACGCACTATTGAAGCGCTCCAGCAGCGGGAGCTGCCCGTTGGCCTCAGGCGGCATGCCGAGGCCTGCTACGCGCAGTGGCTCACCTGCGCGCAATTTTTCCACCACAGATCGTTCAGGGCGCACGATATCCACAGGGAAATCCTGCAGCAGGCGCGTGTCGGCATCCAGATCAGGCCACACAGGCGGAAAAACGCGATCCGAGCGCGGCATCAGGCCTTCAGGGAACCACAGATCGTAGATCGGCGTCAGCCGATCCGTGACCACAAGGCGCTGGAGCGTGCGATTGACCAGCGTGCGCAGGCTATCATCGTAGCGCAGCATGGCGATGCCATATGGCTCGCTGCGGAAAGCGCCCTCTAAGAGCTTCACGCCCTGAATGCCGCCTACGCGCACGCGCTGATCGAGCGCCCAACGATCATCCACCACAGCGGCGATTTGCCGCGCGCCAAGCGCCGCAAGCGCGTCATCCAGCATGGCATAGCGCTGCACATCCACCTGTAGAGCGTTCGCCGCGCTCCACGCCAGGAAGGCCTCTTCGCCACTCGAGCCGATGATCAGGCCGACCGACTGCCCGTTCAGCTCGCTGATGCTCCGCAAAGGCGAATCGGCCATGGCCAGCGCCACTTGCAAGCCGACGAAGATCGGATAGCTGAAGTCGAGGTAATCAGGCGCGTCGCGCCGTATGATCTGCTGGCCCATGAGCAGGTCGATCGCGCCGCTGCGCAGCATGGCTTCGGCTGTGTGCCGCGTGACGTGCCGCAATTCCAACGGAAAGCCCCAGTCCTCAGCGATAGCGCGTGCGATATCAGCTTCGAAGCCTTCCACGACGCCTTGCGCGTTGATGCCGCTGAACGGCTTGCGATTGAACGGCATGCCGACGACCAGGCGTCCGCGCTCGCGGATGCGCGCCAAAGCCGAGCGCGTGATCGGCGGATAAGGCGTCGGCGTTGGCGGCGGCGGCACTAGAGTCGGCGGCACGCGAGTCGGCACGTCTTGCGCCGCAGCAGGCCCGCTGAGCATCGGCCCGCTGAGCACCACAGCCATCGCCAACAGCCCAAACAGGCGCAAAAACGGCATAGCCACTCCCAATTTTCAAAAGATGACGCCTTATTGTAACACATTGCCGCTTATGCGCTTCCCAGCAGGCGATCCTGCGCTAGAATAGTTCTCACATTCGCTCAGTCTCCCTTCAGAAGAGAGCGCCTGACCATGCATATACCGACACAAGCGCTGTATCAGCGCAAATTGCAGATCATCCACAGCGTCTTTCAGATCGGCACCAACGCGCCATGGCTCGTCCAAGCTGAGGAATATTTCGGCACCAAAGACGTGCAATCGCTGCTGACCAACTATCACAGCGTCTCAGAGGCGCCTGAGAGCGCCCATGCCGATGCCGAAGTGCTGCTGCTCGACCTGCCCGATCAGCCTTTGTGCGTCCACGTTGCGCCGCGCCAATTGTGGATCAGCGGCGACCTGAGCGCGCTCGAGCGCGACGTGCGCGATCGGCGCTACAGCATTTTCGGCAACATGGGCTTGTTTTTCCGCTATTCCTTGGCCGCGCTGCAGCGCTTTCACGGCATTGTCAGCATGCACGCATCATCTTTCTATCATCCTGAGCGCAACGAGCTGCTGATCGTCGGCGGCGGCAGCGGCGCAGGCAAATCGGTCTATCTCTTCGAAGGCTTGCGGCGCGGCTATCAAGTCTTCACAGCTGAGATGACCTTCTTCCGCATCGATGCTGATGGCGTGCACTTCTACAAAGGCGCGCTGCACGATAACGTCTGGACAGGCAGCATTCAGGGCGAATTCGCCGATGTGATCCGCGAGAAGCTCGGCGTGCAGCACCTGGAGCAGCGCCAAAATTTCTTGGCGAAGGCCGTGATCGATCTGACGCCTGCTGCCACAGCTCAGGACGTGATCAGCAATCCTAAAGTGCTGCTACTGCTCTCACGCTTGGAGCAAGATCGCCCCACTTGCAGCGTCACGCCGATTGACGACGCGCGCACAGCGGCTTGCCGCGTCTATGAAGTCGCTAGCGAGAAGCTGCAGAGCGGCTATGTGCTCTATGAGCGCTATGCAGCGCCAAACGTAGACGATGCCGAGCTGCAGGCGCAGCGTTTTGCGCTATGCCTGCAATTCGTACAAGGCAGCTGGCTGCGCGGCGTGCGCAAAGTCGTGGCTGGCAACCGCAACTGCATGGAAGCCGTGCAGTTCTAGCGCTGCGCGATCAGCTGATCCACAACCTCGAGCGGCACTTGCGCTTCGTAGCGCTCGCCATTGGCTTGCGTGAACCAATTCCACGTCTTGCCGCCATCGCGCGAGTAAAGCAGCGATGGCGTGTATCGCAAGCCGACCTGCTCAGCCAGCAGCAGCGCCTTGAAGATCGTCTGAGACGTCTCTTGCGCTCTGATGCACGCGCTCAGCGCCTCGACGTCTAGCGCCAGCTCAGCCGCCGCTTGCTGCACAGCAGTCAGTGTGAAGCTGTTGCCGCCGCGCGCCAAATGCATGGCGAAGAGCGCCTCGCTCATCGCCCAGAACTTGCCCTGCTTGGCAGCGCACAGCGCCGCTTGCGCTGCAATGTATGACGGATGCTCGCCTTCGCCGAAGATCATCGGCGCGATCACCAGCGCCACCTTGCCCGCGCTGACGTGCCTCTCGACGATCTGCTTCATGGTCGCGTGATATTGCGCGCAGCCAGGGCAGGAAAAATTCGAGAATTCCACTAACCAGATTGGCGCCTCAGGCTCGCCCAGCAGCGGCAAGCCCGTCTCAGGCGCCTGCGACTCTTTGATGGCAGCTGCCGCGCTCGGCGCCACAGGCGCTTGGCTTTGCTGCAGCGCAGCGCCGATCGCTATCGCGCCGATCAGCACCGCGCTGACGGTCAGGATGAGCAAACCGACCTGCCCGCGGCGCGGCGCTTGTTGCGAATGCATCGCTTCACCTCACTTGACTCGTTGTGACAATGCGCCTATAATTATAGCACACGCGCGGGCATAGTTCAGCGGTAGAACGCATGCTTCCCAAGCATGATGCCATGGGTTCGAATCCCATTGCCCGCTCTACGCAGCCGCCTATTCGATCCATCTCAGGAACAGCACGCGCCCTGCCACATCGCCCGCCACCACGCGCTTCTCGGCAGGCGACCACGCCGCCGTCTGGATC
>RFIM01000194.1 GCA_003695215.1 Chloroflexota bacterium | reverse complement strand
TCTGCAGCTCGCAGTGCCCATTTGAGACGCACACAGAGCAGATGTGGTTGCCTTCGCTGAAGAGCAGCTCGACGATCATGCGCCGATAGCGTTGCAGGCGCTCGCTATGCGTACGCACTTCCATGCCTTCGCTGACGCGTGTCACGCAAGCGGGCAGCAGCCGCGCCACGCCGACAACTTCCACAAGGCACAAGCGGCAGGCGCCAACTGCTGAGAGTCCGTCCAGGTAGCATAGCGTGGGAATATCCACGCCGTTCTCACGCGCGACATCGAGGATCGTCTCATCTTCGCGGCCACTGACTTCCTGATCGTTGATCTTGAGCGTGACGACGCGGCTCATAGATGCACCTCCATCTTTTCAGGCTTCATTTGGCATACGCCTGCTGGGCAACGTTTCTCCAGAATATGGGCAAGGTACTCATCGCGGAAGAAGCGCAAGGTGCTGATCACCGGGTTCGGCGCCGCCTGCCCTAAGCCGCACAAGCTGGTATGCTTGACCATATCGCACAGCGACTCCAGCAAGGCCAGGTCGTCTAGCGTGGCGCGCCCTTCGCTGATCTTGCACAGCAAGTCGTACATCTGGGCTGTGCCAACGCGGCACGGCACGCATTTGCCGCAAGACTCAGCCATGCTGAATTCCATGAAGTATTTCGCCACGTCCACCATGCAGCTGGTCTCGTCCATGACGATCATGCCGCCCGATCCCATGATCGAGCCGACTTGCGTCAGCGACTCGTAGTCCACAGGCATGTCCAGGTATTGCTCAGGGATGCAGCCGCCACTCGGCCCGCCCGTCTGGACGGCTTTGAATTTTCTGCCTTCCGGGATGCCGCCGCCGATCTCAAAGATGATCTCGCGCAGCGTGATGCCCATCGGCACTTCGATCAAGCCCGTGTTGTTGATGCGGCCGCTGAGCGCGAAGACTTTGGTGCCCTTGCTCTTCTCCGTGCCGATGCTGGCAAACCACTCGCCGCCGTGCTGCAAAATTGGCACGACATTCGCCATGGTTTCCACGTTGTTGATCAAAGTCGGCTTGCCCCACAGCCCTGACTCGGCCGGATAAGGCGGGCGTGGCCGTGGTGTGCCGCGGCCGCCTTCGATGCTGGCGATCAGCGCCGTCTCCTCACCGCAGACAAAGGCGCCAGCGCCGAGCCGAATCTCGACCGTGAAGCTGAAGGGCGTGCCTGCGATGTTGCTGCCCAGCAAGTTGTGCTTCTGGGCCTGCCTGATAGCGTTTTGCAGGCGCTTGACCGCCAGCGGATACTCGGCGCGCACGTAAATGTAACCTTGCGAGGCCCCAACCGCGTAGGCAGCGAGCGTCATGCCTTCCAGCACACGGAATGGATAATCTTCCATCAGCGCCCGATCCATGAAGGCGCCCGGATCGCCCTCATCGCCGTTGACGATCACATATTTCGGCGTTTGCAGCGCCTTGGCAACCGTACTCCACTTCAAGCCTGTGGCATAGCCGCCGCCGCCGCGCCCGCGCAAGCCGCTCTTGACAACTTCTTGCAGCACCTCAGCAGGCGTCTTGTGCGTCAAGACGTTGACCAGCGTGTGGTAGCCGCCTGCGGCGATGTACGCGTTCAGATCGGTCGGATCGATCAAGCCCGAGCCTTGCGTGGCGATGCGCTTTTGCCGTTTGAAGAATGGCAGCTCCCGATCCAGCTGCAGGTGCGCAGGCGGCTCGCTCTCGATCGTCTCGATCACTGCAGGCGCATCCTCAGGCGTCAAGCGCTGATAAAGGCGCTGCCCGCGATCTAAATTCGCCAATGGCCCGCGTGCGCACAGCCCTTGACAGCCGCCTGGACGCACTGCGCACTTTTTCTGCAATCCGCGCGCCGCCACTTCCGCTTGTAGCGCCTTGAGGACTTCCTCGCTGCGGCTGGATTGACAGGCCGTGCCTGTGCAAACGTACAGCACGTGCGCCAAGGCTGCATCGGCTTCTTGATGCTCTTGGGCGATGGCTTCCAGGTCTTCAAGATGCATGGTCAACGCTCCTCAGGCGCTGGTGCGCGCCAAGCCATGACTTTCTCAACAACTTGCTCAGGCGAGAGCCTGCCGAACGTCTCTTCATCCAGGACGACGACCGGCGCCAAGCCGCACGCGCCGACGCAACGTGCTACCATCAGCGAGACTTTCTTATCAGGCGTGGTCTGATCGGGCTTGATGGCGAGCGCCTGTTGCAACTGGCTCAAAATGGCAGGCGCGCCCTTGATGTAGCATGCTGTGCCTAAACAGACCGTGCAGGTGTGTTCGCCGGAAGGCTTCAGCTTGAATAAATTGTAAAAAGTAGCGACGCCGTAGACCTGGCTGAGCGGCACGCGCAACGAACGCGCCACATAGCGCAAGCCTACCGGATCCAAAAAGCCGAAGGCCTCTTGCATGCTGTGCAGCGTCTCGATCAAGCCGCTTGGCTGGTAGCCATGGCGGCGCATCGTGGCGTTCACAATGCGCCAGCGCTTGTCCTCAGAAGGCGCGGGAACAGGTTTGGCTTGGAACATCCGCCTGCTTCCTTTCGTCCAAAACGCTCAGGTGCTCCAAGTATAGCAAGTTGGCGTGGCAGGCGAAATGACGATTGATAGATTCTCAAGCGCCAAATGTCACAAAGTCGCTGTTGTGCCTTGCTCGGCTCTGCATTCACAAATGCGCGCAAGTGTGCTAGACTTATAGTGCAAGAATTCACGGATAGCGCTGGAGCGCTCTATAGTGCGATTAGCTGTAACAGGAAATTAGCGCTTACGCATCAATCGGAGGCATTTCTCGGCATGGCATCCTATCCGAACATTCCCGACATTGTGATCGGGCGCTTGCCAATTTATCTGCGCGCCCTGAACCAGCTCATGCAGCAAGGCAAGACGGTCACATCCTCGCATGAGCTCGGTCAACGTCTAGGCATCAGCTCGGCGCAGATACGCAAAGACCTTTCACACTTCGGTGAGTTCGGCAAGCAAGGCACGGGCTATCAGATCAGCCACTTGCAGGCGCAGTTGAAGCAAATTTTGCAGGTAGATCGCGAGTGGCAGATGATTATCGTCGGCGCCGGCGATCTTGGGCGTGCCTTAGCACACTATCGCGGCTTTGTCTCGCGCGGTTTTCGCGTAGTGGCCGCTTTTGATAACGACCCTGCGCGGCTAGGCAAGAGCAACGACGTGGAAGTGCTGCACACCGATCAGATGCAGGCGTTCATCAAGCAGCACAACATCAAGATCGCCATGATCGCCGTGCCTGCCGAGAGCGCGCAGGCTGTCTGCGATCAATTGGTAGAAGCCGGAGTGCGCGCCATCTTGAACTATGCGCCAATCACTCTGAGCGTGCCCAGCAATGTTCATGTCCAATATATCGATCCTGTCATGCACTTGCAGCGCATGACCTACTATTTGGAGTAGCTGATTCCCTCGACACGCCGCCGCAACGCAGCATCTTCCAGAGCGCGTCCAGCGCCAACAGCTGTGCAAACAATCGGATCATCAGCGCGGTAGGCAGGCACGCCAATCTGCCGCGTGATGTATTCATCAATACCGCGCAGCAAGGCGCCGCCACCTGTGATCATCGCGCCGCGATCGATAATATCTGAAGCCAGCTCAGGCGGCGTGCGCTCCAAGACTGCCTTCGCTACCCCGGCGATATCCGCTAAGGTATCGGCGATCGCCTCGACGACCTCGCCCGTGCTGATGCTAATTGTTCGCGGCAGGCCGCTGAGCTGATCGCGCCCTTGTACTTCCATTGTCAAGTCCTCGGGCAATGGCACGGCTGCGCCAATCTGAATCTTGATCGACTCGGCCGTCGGCTGACCAATGATCAGGTTGTATTTGCGCCGCACGTAGCTCATGATCGCCTCATCAAGGCGCAAGCCGCCTATGCGGACGCTCTCGGCGACCACGATGCCATTCATGGCGATCACGGCCGCCTCGCTAGCGCCACCGCCGATGTTCAGCACCATGTTGCCGGCCGGTGTGCGCACAGGCAGGCCGGCGCCAATGGCAGAAGCCAGTGATTCGTGGATCAGGATTGCCTCGCGCGCGCCCGCTTGCAAAGCCGCCTCATGTACTGCGCGCCGCTCCACGCTATTGGCGCCATAAGGCACGCTGATCATCACCTGCAAGCCGCCCAAAAGCGGCCGCCCGCCGATCTTCTGGAAGAAGTGGCGCAACATCGCCTCAGTCACTTCGTAATCGGCGATCACGCCTTCGCGCAACGGACGCACCACTTCAATATGCTCAGGATGCCGCCCGTACATATCCCGCGCTTCTTGCCCAATCGCCACAATGCGCTCGTCCTCAATGGTCAGCGCGACCATAGCAGGCTCTTGGAGCAAGATTTGCCCGTTGCCGTAGATAATGACGTTGACTGTGCCCAGATCAACGCCCAATTTCCGCGAGAACAATCCCATGCAGCTATCTCTTTTACCTGCAATCCGTGATCAGCGCCCTGATGGCTGATCGAGCGGCGTTATGATAGCCGATTCTGTTGCGCGCGGCAATGCTCAA
The DNA here is from genome assembly GCA_003695215.1 of Chloroflexota bacterium. GTDB lineage: Bacteria > Chloroflexota > Anaerolineae > Aggregatilineales > UBA2796 > CP2-2F. The sequence goes on along the minus strand of RFIM01000194.1, from coordinate 7,306 downwards.
CGGTTAAGTTGCGCTGAAAGGTGCTCTAGCGCCGTGAGGATGCGTGCCGCTTGCTCTGAGTCGGCCATACGCGGCTGCCCAAAGGCGCCGATCACAATTGGAATCCACTCATAGCCTTGCACACCCTGTGCCGTCACGCTCAGGCGCAAGGCAGCTGAGCGCTCCACTGTCATATCGAAGGCGAAGTTGCCCAAGCTGTAGGCGATGATGCCGTTCTTGTGGCGCTGCAGGCCTTGCAAGACGTGCGGATGAGCGCCGATGACAGCTGTAGCGCCGCTATCCATAGCCGCGTAGGCCAGCTGCCGTTGGACGTGGTTAGGTGCCCGCGCGTACTCAGTGCCTGCGTGCAACAAGACGATCACCACGTCAGCGAGCGAGCGCGCCGCACGCACATCAGCTTGGATCAGCTCCACGCCTTCAGCGTCGGCGCGTGCCCATGCCACGCCTGGGCCGGTGTCTGTGGCGGCGGTCAGATCGTTGCGAAAGAAGAACGGCGGGCCATCTTGCGGCACGTTCACATAGCCCAGGAAGGCGATGCGCACGCCGTTGCGCAATAAGACAGCAGGCGTACGCGCGGCACGTCGATTTTCACCTGCGCCAAAGGTCGCGATGCCTGCTGCGTTCAGCCGACTGCGCATGTCCAGAAGCGCGACGCTGCCAAAGTCCATAGCATGATTATTGGCGAGCGAGAGCGCGTCGAAGCCTGCCCAGCGCAAGGCATCAAGCGCTTCTGCGCAGCGCAAGGGATAGCGCTTGGGCGCAGGCGTGCCCAGCGCGCTCATCACGCATTCAAGGTTGCCGACTGTCAGATCGGCGCTCTGGAGCAGTTCAGCGACGCGCCGAAAGGCGAAAAGCGGATCGTTGCGGGCGCGCGCCGCTTCCTCAAGGCTGCGGCCAAGCATCAGATCGCCCGTGAAGACGATAGTGACGCTTGGCTGCGCTTGAACAGGCCCAAGTGTGCCTGGCAACGCGATCAGGAGTGCGCAAAGGAAGAGCGCTGCCCGTCTCATGCTTTCGCTTGAATTTTGAAGCTCAATTTATCGGCGTTTGGCTCAGCGTCGATCAGGATCGCTGTGCCGAACTCAGGATTGGCGTTGAGCAGGAAGTCTGCCAGTGGCTCGCGCACGCTGCGCGCGATGATACGCCGCAATGGGCGCGCGCCCCACTCAGGCGTGGTATTTTGCGCCATCATCCAATCCTTAGCGGCTTCAGTGAAGCTCAGGTGTAAGCCGCGCTCGGCTGCCAGTTTCGCCTCTTTTTTGAGCATCAACTCAAGGATAGCGCGCAAATCGGACTGGCTGAGCATGTGGAAGATCACGATATCGTCAAGGCGATTCAAGAATTCAGGGCGGAAGAAGCTGCGCACTTCTTCCATCACGCCTTCCCGATCTTCTTCCGTGATCTCGGTATCCTGAAGATACTGATGCCCTAAGTTGCTGGTCAGAATAATGACAGCTTCGCTGAAGTTGGCAGTGCGCCCTTGCCCGTCCGTCAGCCGACCCGCCTCAAGCACCTGCAGCAGCACGTCCATGACACGGCTGTTTGCCTTCTCGACCTCATCGAACAGCACGACGATATAAGGCTGCTGGCGGACGCGATCCGTGAGCTGGCCGCCGCCCTCATAGCCGATGTAGCCTGGCGGCGCACCGATCAGCTTGTTCACAGCGCTCTCGTCCATGTACTCGCTCATGTCAATTTCGAGCATGGCATCTTCGCTGCCGAACATGAACTCGGCCAGCGCTTTTGCCAGCTCTGTCTTGCCGACGCCCGTCGGGCCGAGAAAGAGAAAGCTGCCAATCGGGCGTTTGGGGTCTTTCAAGCCGACGCGCGCCGTCTTGACGGCACGACTGACGGCGAGGACGGCCTCAGATTGACCGATGATGCGTTGGTGCAAATGCTCGACCATGCTGGCATAGCGCGTGCGCTCGTCCTGGCCGAGTTTGGCAACAGGGATGCCCGTGATCTGCGCTGCAGCGAGCGTGACGTCCTCGGCATCCACCTCATCGTTGAGCGCAGGGCCGTCAGTTGGCACCTCAGCCTGACGGCTGACGTTGACCATTGCTGCGGCGCGGTGCAGCAGATGCTCTGCACTGCGCGGCAGAGGCGTGCCAGGGCTCATGTAACGGCGCGCCAAGCGTACCGCGCTCTTGATAGCGTCGTCGGCGATCTTGACTTTGTAATCAGCGGCAATGTGCGGCGCTAGCACCTTCATGATCGCTAGCGCTTCATCGTCATTCGGCTCAGGCACACGCAGAATCTGCACGCGCCCTGAGACGCCGCTGGCATTCGCCAAGCGCTCATCATATTCCGCTTGCGTGCTGGTCGCTAAAATGACGGGATCGTCCGCCAAGAGCGCCTTCTGGATGTTCGGCGTGGCGCGCGGGAACTCAGCGCGGACTGGGCCGCCAAAGAAGCGCTCTAGGCGCGGCACGAACAAAATGCCGCCTCGCGCTTGCGCTAAACCATTGGTGACTGCCTGTACAGGGTTATCCAAAAGCGCCGCTTCGTCAATGGTCACCAGCTTTTTCAGCCCGATCGGGCCTTTGCCTTCAGCGATCAGCATGCCGAGACTGTAGGCGAGCGAGCGCTTACCGACGCCTTCTGGGCCGATCAGGATCACGTGGCGGTTGATGCGTTGCGAGAGCATGTTGATCAGCTCTTTGAGCAGGTTCTCGCGGAAGTACAGCGGACGCACTGCGCCACGCTGTACTTCTGCCACCACATCGGCTGTGGCGGCGCCTTTTTGCTTGATCAAGCGCTCTGCCATCAGATCGGTCATGGCGCGCGGCGTCAAGCCGAATTGGCGCAACAAGCCGCTAGTGCTGAGCTTGCTATCCGCCATGACGGCCAGCAGATGATCGGTATCGATGACCATCTCATTGCCTGCTTGCGCCACGCTGAGCGCTTCATCCAAGGCGATGATCATCTGACGGCTCAGGCCGATCTTCTCGCCATTGGCAGCGGCGAAGAGCAGATCGCCGTCGACGTCGCGGCGCGACTCGACCGCTAGGCGCACTGAGCGCTCCAGCCGATCCAAATCCAGCCCGCGCTGCGTCTTGTAGAAGTCCAGGATGCGCCGCGCGGCGGTATCCTGCGTGCGGATCAAGGCGAGCAAGGCGACTTCAGGATAAAGCGTACGCCTGCCATAAGACTTGGCAATCTCCACAGCGTTGTTGAGCACAGCTGTGCAATCCGTTGAGAGTAGCTTGGGATTTAGCGTAGCCATATATCCGCACCTTGTTCACCGATCAGGCTTGACGGCACTACAGTATCCTAGATAGGCCGATCCTACAAGAGCGTTCACGGCAAGGCGATGCGCTCAGCCGTCAGCTGGGCTGCGTTCGGCGGCTCTGCTAGCGGCAAGGTGAAGCTCAGCCGTGCGCCTGTTGGCGGCAGGCCTGCCTCTGCCCAGATTTTGCCGCCATGCGCCTCGACGATGTGTTTGGCGATCGCCAAGCCTAGGCCTGTGCCGCTACGATTGGTGCCGCCTGTGCGCGCCGAATCGACCTGATAGAAACGCTCGAAAATGCGCGTGCGTTCGTGTGGCGGAATGCCGATGCCTGTATCCGTCACTTCGATCAGTGCATTCTGGTCCAGCGCGCGCGCTGTGCAAGTGACCTGGCCTTCTGCAGGCGTGAACTTAACGGCATTGTGCAGCAGGTTAGTCAGCACGCGCCGAATTTGATCGCTATCTGCCAGAATCCATAGGTCTGACGGCACATCGTAGCTGACGCGCAAGCGCTTTTGATCGAATTGCGTCTCCATAGCTTTGAAGGCGCTTTCGATCACCTCCACAGCGCGGATCGGCGCAAGGCGCATGATGGCGCGCCCTGATTCGATCATCGAGAGATCGATCAGCTCTTGCGTCATGTGATGCAGGCTATCGGCTTCGCCTGCCAGCTTGGCCAGCAGCTTGCGGTCGCGCTCAGGATTGCGCCCTAGGTTCATCTGCAGCGATTCGATCAGCAGTTTGATGCTGCTGAGCGGCGTGCGCAGATCGTGCGAGAAATTGGCGACCATATCGCGGCGTGCGCGCGCCAAACGCAGCAGCTCAGTGATATCTTGCAAAGCAACGACCACAAGGCGCTCGCTACCTTCGCCAAAACAAGCGCCACGCATGCGGAAAGTGCTTTCCTCGATCATGATCTGCGTCTCGGGCTGCTCTTCGCCATGCGCCAACGCCTTCACCAGCGCATCGATCTCGTGATGGCGCGTCACTTGCATCACAGTGCGCCCTTGCGCCTCGGCCAAGTCCATTTTGAAGACCTGCGCGGCTGCCTCGTTCAGCAGGATCAGCGTGTAAGGCGTGCTGCCGACGTTGAAGACCAGCAATGGCTCGAACAGGGCATCTGCTAAGGCTTGCGCCTGGCGTTCCAGCAGGCTCAGGCGCGCTCGGTTGACTGCTAAAGTGTGTTTCATAGCCTCGAGTTTATCTTCCAGGTAGTCAGCGCGTTGCAGTGCAGCGCCCAAGCGCCACCATAGCAACGCGCACAGGGCTAGGACGGCGATCAAGATGAACAGCAGCAGCGCGTCCACGCGCTATCCCTCAAAGCGATAGCCGACGCCGCGCACAGTCACGATGCGGCGTGGATTGCTGGCATCTTCCTCGATCTTCTCACGCAGCCAGCGCACATGCACGTCCACTGTGCGTTTATCGCCAAAGTACTCGTAGCCCCAGACTTTGGTCAGGATCAAATCGCGCGAGAGCACGGTGCCCTGATTGCGCATCAGCTCCGAGAGCAGATCGAATTCCTTGTGGCTCAAGCGCAGCTCTTGGTTGCCGCGGAAGACGCGCCGCCCAGCTAGATCGATGCGCAGGTCGCCTGAGAGCAGCTCATCCTGCAAGGTAGGGCGCCCTGGCATACGGCGCATCACGGCGCGCACCCGCGCCAAGAACTCGCCCATGCCGAACGGCTTGACGATGTAATCGTCGGCGCCGCTCTCCAAGCCGACGATCTTGTCGACTTCAGTGCCGCGCGCTGTCAGCATGATGATTGGGATATGGAGTGCAGCTGGATCTTTGCGGATGATGCGACAGACGCTCAGGCCATCTAGATGCGGCAACATGACATCAAGGACGATCAGATCGGGCAGTTTGCTGCGGATCAGCGTCAAGGCGTTCTCACCATCGCGTGTGCTGAAGACTTCGTAACCTTCCTCTTCCAGGTTATCTGCGAGCGTCTCCGCAAGCGTTGCGTCGTCTTCAACGATCAAGATTTTCGCCATATGTGAACCTCGCGCCTCATTAACGAGATGAAAGTGCGCGTCGCCCTTTCATGCACAAGTATATCAAAAGGCGCAAAAATGTTAAATCGGCCTGTGCATTTGTGCGCGCTGGGAAAAAGTGCCAATTGGCGCCAGCAAGCCTTTTGCCCACTAGACCTGCGCGCAATTTGCCTTTACACTGTGATTCAAGCCGTGTTTGCGGCTTGGAGGTGAAAAAATGAGTCACGCTTACTTGCTGCGCAACGTCTCGTTATTTGCTCAGCTGAACGAAGATGAACTCGATTTGCTGGCAGCAGAGTTCATTGTGCAAAGTTTTCGGCGCGGGCAGATCATCTTTCAGCAGGGCAGCAGCACCAACTGCCTATACATCGTTAAATCGGGCAGCGTGCAAGTGACCGCCTTCGGCAAAGATAACACAATCACCTACACGGACGTCTTCCATGCCGAGCAATATTTCGGCGAGTTCTCGCTCCTGGATGGCTTGCCGCGCTCAGGCGAAGCGGTCGCCCTTGAACATAGCGAGCTCTTAGTGCTGACTCGCCCGACTTTTTTCCGCTTCCTGGAGCAAAACACCATGGTGGCGATCAAGCTCTTGGTGACGGTCAGCCGAAGGATGCGTTTTGCCGAGTCGGCCGTGGATCAGCCGCTAGTGCGCAGCGCAGAGGAGAAGTTGGCGCGGCTGCTGATCAACATCGCGCAGCAATATCAGACGGAAGCGCGCCTCAGCGTGCGGCTAACGGCGGACGACTTGGCAGCCCTCTCAGGCGTCACGCGCAGCGCGGCGCACGCTGTGGTGAACAAGTTCAGTGGGCTTGGTCTGATCGCACTGGATCGCTCGCACATCGCTAGCGTAGCCTTGCCACAGCTGCAGGCCTATCACAAGCGCATTGTGCAAGGCGCGCCAATCAGCGCAGGCTAGAGGCCGCTGCCTGTTTTGCCGCGCTATGCTACAATAAGCGCGCCGTGCCAGTTCATCTTCGCAAGCGAGGCAAAACATGAGCGATTCTGAGGCATCTTCGCGCACTTTGTGGTCAGGGCGCTATGAGCAGGCTGCGGCTGAAGCCGTGCGCAAACTTAACGACTCGCTGTCGTTCGATCAGCGCCTATATGCCAGCGATATCGCCTGTAGCATTGCTTATGCGCAGGCATTGCACAAGGCAGGCGTCCTGAATGACGCTGAGATCGCTTTGATCGTCAGCGGTTTGCAGCAAGTGCGCGCTGAGTTTGATTCAGGCGCCTTCCAGTTCGCCGCAGGCGATGAGGACATCCACACTGCCGTAGAGCGGCGCCTGACCGAGCTGATCGGCGCTGTTGGCGGCAAATTGCATACCGGCCGCAGCCGTAACGACCAAGTGGCAACCGATACCCGCCATTGGCAAGCGCAGGCTATCAGCCGAATCGTCAGATGGCTGACCGCTCTACAGCGCGCCTTGCTTGAGCAAGCTAAGCCGCACGTCCTGACCTTGATGGTCGGCTATACGCATTTGCGCGCCGCGCAGCCGATCAGCGCTGCCCATTGGCTGCTCAGCTATTTCTGGATGCTCAGCCGAGACGTGCGCCGCTTCGAGCTGACGCGCGAAGCCACGTTAGTCTGCCCACTTGGCTCAGGCGCCCTGGCAGGCACGCCCTACGCGCTGGATCGGCACGCGCTGGCCGAGTCGCTCGGCTTCCTGGACGTCTCGCCCAACAGCCTTGACGCCGTCTCCGACCGCGATTTCGTGGTCGGCTTTTTGTACGCCGCGGCACTGCTGATGACGCACTTGAGCCGCTTTGCCGAAGATGTCATCCTGTTCAGCGGGCCGCCCTTCGCCTTCATCCAGCTGGACGAGCGCTATACCACAGGCAGCAGCCTGATGCCGCAGAAGCAGAACCCTGATGTGCTGGAACTCACGCGTGGCAAAGCGGGCAGGCTGATCGGCCGCCTGGCGGGCTTGCTGACGACCTTGAAAGGCTTGCCCACAGGCTATAATAAAGACTTGCAGGAAGACAAAGAGGCGCTCTTTGACGCTGCTGATACACTTGAGACAATCTTGCCAGCTTTGATCGGCACTGTGGAGAGCATGCGCCTGCAGCCTGAGGC
>RFIM01000022.1 GCA_003695215.1 Chloroflexota bacterium | reverse complement strand
TGGCCTATCGGCTCTATAGCATTTGCGAGCGCAAGGGATGGGCCGAGCTCGGCTTTTGGTACAACGCGTTGGTCAGCAGCTGGCTGCACATCGTGGTGCTGGCCAGGCAGATGCAGGGGCCACAACAGCCTGAGTTATTGGCGGGCGATCGCGAAGAGTGATCCCTAACCTATGATGGAATCATCATTCAATGAGGAGCGAGTCATGCCAGATCAATTATTGCCGTGGCGCAAGGTGATCCAACCACATCTTGAGGTTTACAGTGGGCGCTACAGCAAAGACAAATTTGCGGCTGATTTGGCGGCCGTGATGAGCGGCGAGGCGCAGAACGAATATCGGGATCCGTACGAATTTTTCCGCCGCACATACCTGACGGAAGGGCTGATCAACCTGCTGGTGATGGGCTACAACCGCCTGCGAGGGCTTGGCGGCAATCCTGTCGTCCAGCTGCAGACTAATTTTGGCGGCGGCAAGACGCACAGCATGTTGGCGCTCTACCACATGAGCGACAATCTGCCGCTCGCGCAGGTTGCGGGCGGCGCGGCGCTGATAGAGCGTATAGGCGATCTGAATGCGCGGCTGAAGGCGCGGCGGGCTGTCTTCGTCGGCTCGAACAGCGATGCGACCAAGCCGCGGCAGTATCCTGACTGCACAGTCAACACGATGTGGGGCGATCTGGCCTATCAGATCGGCGGCTTGGAGGCCTACGACGCGGTGAGGATTGCGGATCAGGCGGGTGTTAGCCCGGGCGCGGAGACGATGTTGGAGATTTTGGAGCGCCACAGCCCTGTGCTGATCATCATCGACGAATTAATCGCCTACGCGCGCAACATCTATGGGAATAACGAGAAGCTGCCTTCAGGCTCATTCGACTCGGTCATGACCTTCATGCAGGTGCTGACTGAGGCCGTCAAGCGCTCCAGCCGCTCGCTGCTGCTGATCTCGATTCCGGATAGCAATATCGAGATCGGCGGGGAGGGCGGTCGATCGGCGCAACAAATGCTTGCCAAGATCGTCGGGCGCGTGGAGTCGGTTTGGAAGCCGATCACGCCTTATGAGAGCTTCGCCATTGTGCGGCGGCGCCTGTTCACAGAACAGGTCGATGAGAAGGCGCGCGATGCCGTGATCCGCGCCTTCCACAATATATACAAGCAAAACAAGAGCGAATTTCCGCTGGACGCTTCCAATAGCGATTATTTAGAGCTGATGCGCCAGACTTATCCGATTCACCCTGAGCTGATGACGCGGCTGTATGAGCATTGGGCGACGTTAGAGAATTTTCAGCGCACGCGCGGCCTATTGAGCTTGATGGCGGCGGTTATTCATCAGCTGTGGCAGAGCGGCAATCAAGACCTGATGATCATGCCGAGCTCAGTGCCTTTGGACGATGCTCATGTGCGCGACGAGCTGCTGGGCTATCTGCCTGATAACTGGGGCCCGATTGTGGACAGTGACGTAGACGGGGATAAGTCCAAAGCCTATCAGATTGATCGAGAGGTCCAGATGCTGGGGAATGAGCAGGCGTGCCGTCGGGTGGCGCGGGCGATTTTCATGGCTAGCGCGCCGGCCACGCAACAGCAGCGCGGCATTGACGAGAAGCGCATTCGCCTAGCTGTGGTGCAGCCTAATAAGAGCGTTTCGATCTTCAACGATGCGCTGCATCGGCTGAGCAACGAGTCGGTGTACTTGTACACTGATGGCACGCGCTATTGGTATGATACGCGGCCAACAGTCAATCGGGTGGCTGAAGAGCGCGCTCAGATGCTCAGAGCCGAGCAGGTCTGCGAGGAGGCGCGGCGTCGGCTGCGGGAATTGAGGCGGCCGCAGGGAATTCGGGTGCATGTGGCGCCGCGGGAGTCGGGCGATGTGCCTGATGAACAAGAGGCCTGCTTGATCGTCTTGGATCCGCGCGAGCTGCTAGTGAGCAGAATGACGTCGTCGGAAGGGCAGAGTAAGGTGAAAGCAGAGGTGCGGAAGTATTACGAAACGCGCGGCGATACAGCGCGCGTGCATCGTAACATGCTGCTGTTCATTGCGCCGGAGGCCAGGGCTGCTGCAAATTGGGAGAGCGCGCTGCGCAGCTACCTGGCCTGGCAGTCCATCAAGAACGATCGCGAGCAGCTGAATTTGGACGCGCAGCAGGAGCGTCAGGTAGAGGCGCGGCTGAAGGAAGCCAATGAGACGGTCGAAGCGCGCATGAATGAGACCTACTCGCTGCTGATCGTGCCGATGCAACGCGACGACACAGTCGAGTTCGTGGCGTATACGCTCAAGGGCACGGATGACTTTTACCGCAGGGCGATGAGCGTACTCAATCAAGATGAGCTGCTGATTCGCAGTCTTTCATCGCAGGCCTTGCTCAACGTTTTGAAGCAACACACTTGGGGTGAGAATCAGCACTGGAATTTGAAGCAGCTGTGGGGCCACTTCACGCAGTATGTTTATTTCCCGCGCCTGCTGAACGGCGAAGCATTGCTGCATGCCGTCAGGGAGAGCGTGAAGGAAGGGCTGCTGGGCTATGCGCGGCGCGTTCGGGAGAATGGCAAGTACGAAGGCTTGGTGCTGGGCAGCCAGGCGGACGTGCAGCTGAGCGAGGAGGCGGTCATTGTGCGCCCTGAGGTGGCGCGGGCGCAGCTTGAGGCGGCGCAGCCAGCTGCGGCCTCGTCGGCAATTCCGTTCAGGTTCGGCCTTGAGGTGCCTGAGCGCTCGGCTAGTTCGGATGAGGTGCACACGGCGCAGCCTTTGCCAATCGTGAAGAGGCGCTATCACGGCAGGGTCAAGCTCAATCCGCTGCATGCTAACGCTGAGATGAGCAGTGTTGTCGAAGAAATTCTGAAGCATTTTCTGAACTTCTCAGATGCTCAGGTGGAGCTAGAGCTGGAGATCAGCGCCAGACGCGCCGAGGGCTTTGATGAGAGCCTGATGCGCGATATCAATGAGAATAGCCGTAGTCTGAAATTCACGAGCTACGGCTTCGAAGAGGACTAGGAGCTTGCTGGGCAGCGCAATAGCTGCGGAGTGTGCTGCAATCAGCGCGTCGAGGAGAAGAAGCGCCATGCTCAAAAGCCTGTTCAGCCGCGAGAACCTGTTGGCAGTGGCGCTGTGCCTGCTGCTGATCCTGCTCGTGATCGTCACGGCCGATACAGCGCCGCAATGGATATATCAAGGCTTCTAATGCTGTGACGCTGACGCACATACTCCTCTTGGCGCTCGGCGCCTTCGGTGTGCGCCTGATGCCTGCCGCTTGGCGTGCCTGGGCGCTTTTGATCGGCAGCCTGGCTGCAATTTATCTGCTGCAGCCCGCCTTGCCCTTGCCGATTATGGCTTACGCCTTGCCGACTCTGACGCTGATCCTCGCCCTAATTGGCTGGTGGCTAACTCGTCCGCCTGAGGCCGACTCGCTCAGCGCCGAGGATTGGCTGACGCTAGGCCTGCTCTGTGGCGCCGCGCTGAGCATTGCCTTGATCGGCAGCTTTGACGGCACGCCGCGCCTGACGCCTGCGCCAACGCCGCCACTCTCGGAGACGCTGCTGGCCTTCTTGGGCGTCGGCGCGCTGATAGTGACGGCACAGCCGCTCGTGGCGAGCGCCGATCGCCGTTTGGCTGCCATTCCGTATTACCTTGCCTTGCTCGTCGGCTTGTTCATCGTGCTCAAGAGCGAGCCCTTAGCGCAGAGCCTGGCAGCTTGGCTGCGCGCCAACGCCGACCGTCCGATCAGCCTTGCAGGCGCGCTCGATATCGGCTGGCTTGGCTTCTCGTATGTCGCCTTTCGGCTGATCCACACGCTGCGCGATAGGCAGAGCGGCAAGCTGCCTGCGCTCTCGCTGCGCGAATATCTGACCTATGTGATCTTCTTCCCTGCCTACACTGCAGGCCCGATCGATCGCGCTGAGCGCTTTGTGAAAGACTACCGCGCCTTGCAGCCGCTCAACGCGCAGCGCGCCACAGAAGGCCTCGGTCGGATCGCTGTTGGAATCCTGAAAAAATTCGCGATCGCCGATACCTTAGCGCTAATCGCGCTTGATTCGCTCTCGGCTGAGCGCGCTCAGACGGCGCTCGGCCTGTGGCTGCTGATCTACGCCTACGCCTTCCGCCTATACCTGGACTTCAGCGGCTACTCGGATATCGCTATCGGCATTGGCAAGCTCTACGGCATCAACCTGCCCGAGAATTTCGCCTTGCCCTACCTGAAGAGCAATCTGACCGCCTTCTGGCAGAGCTGGCACATCACGCTGAGCAATTGGGCGCGTTTTTACGTCTTCATGCCGCTCTCACGCTACATGATGACGCGCAAACGCAAGCCACCGACCTGGCTTGCAGTGCTGGTCGGTCAGCTTGGCACGATGTTGACCATTGGACTGTGGCATGGCATAGCGTTGAACTTCGTGCTCTGGGCGATCTGGCATGGCTTGGGCTTATGGCTGCACAAGCAATACAGCGACCGCACGCGCGATTTTTATGCCAAGTTGAGCGAAAGACCGAAGCTGCGGCGCGCTGTGTATGCGGTCGGCGTCTTGCTCACCTTCCATTACGTGGCCCTAGGCTGGATTTGGTTTGCCTTAGGCGATGCAACACAGGGCGCGCAGGTCTTGATGCGCTCATTTGGCTTCGGTTGGTAGGCTGTGGGCAAAAAAGGCGCACTTTGCCTACAATTCTAAGCAGTTTTAGAACGGCACATTCCTCACAACCTTTGGAGGCAGTGAAGCATGATTTTAGTGACGGGTGCATCGGGCTACGTCGGCAATAATTTGGTGCGGCGGCTTGTGCAGCTGGGCAAGCCTGTCCGTGCGATGGTGGGCAACGTTGAGAAGGCGCTGAAGCGCTTGGCCGATGTGGAGCCGCACATTGAGATCGTCAAAGGCGACGTAACGCGCCCTGAATCGCTGACTGAGTGGATGAAAGACGTGGACGTGGTCATTCACTTGGTGGCGATTGCTATTGAGAAGGGCAAGCGCACCTACGAGCTGCTCAACACGCAAGGTACGATCAACGTGGTGGAAGAGGCCAAGAAAGCCGGGGTGCGGCGCTTCATCAACATGTGCCAGAATGGCGCCTACCCTGATGTGAAATCGCGCTTCTTGCGCAGCAAGGGCATCGCGCAGGAGTACGTTGCCAAGAGCGGCTTGGATTGGACAGCCGTGCGCCCATCAGTGATCTGGGGCCCGCAAGATGAATTCGCCAATGTGCAAGCGCGCCTGATCAAGCTGACGCCGATCTTCTTCCCGATTGTGGGCGATGGCAAAGCGCAGTTTCAGCCGGTGTACGTCGGCGATGTGGTTGAAGCCATAGTGCGCTGCCTTGAGGACGACTCGACCATCGGCAAGGAATATGAGCTGGGCGGGCCTGAAGTGCTGACCTACGAAGAGATCGTGGATCGGGTGCTGGCAGCGCTTGGCACGCGGCGCATCAAGGTGAAGGTGCCTGTGCCGCTCTTGCGGCCAGTGGTCGCGATCATGCAGACTGTCTTGCCCAATCCGCCTGCCACGACCACGCTCTTGGAGCTGCTAGCTGTGCCCAACGTGATCAAGGAAGATGGTTTGGCGGCACTTGGCATCACGCCGAAGCCGTTCACGCCTGAGAACTTGAGCTACATGAAGCATTTCACTATCGGCACGACCATTGGCAAGTTTTTTGGGCGCGCCTTTGAGGAAGAACAGGTGCGCCAAGCGGCAATGGGCAAGTAGCAACGATAGACCTCGCCCTGCGTCCCCGAGAGACTGCTGCAGAGTGCGCTTAGCGCACTCTGCACGCTTTCAGCCCGCTTCGATTGCGCTCAAATTGTTAGAAAGACTTGCCAAAGCCCAGCGATCGGGCGTATGATGAGATCGGTCATCCGCCCTAGAGCAAGGTAGGTCATCATGTTATATCTACCCAGCGAAGGCGGTCAAGGGTTGGTTGAGTATGCAATGATCCTGGTATTTGTAGCGATTGCTATCATCATCATCCTGACTGTCTTCGGCGCAACAGTGGGCAACCTGTACAGCACCATCACAGGTGCTTTGCCTCACTGAACACAGTGGGCAGCTTTCCAAAGAAGCTGCCCACGTGCGCGCTCTAGAAAGGGCAGATGGCCCACTTGTTGTGAGAAAGCGGCTTTGCGAGTAAAGTTGGCGCTGAGTTGCAAAGTTTCGAACTTCGCGGGAAGGGGGAAATTGCTCGTGCCGCGCCGCCCTAGACGACCGCACGCCGCGTTCGTGAACGTCTACGATCGCGTAGCCTTGACCGAAGATGTGCCTGAACATCACCTGAAATGCGGGCAGGTTGGCACTGTCCTAGAAATTTTGAGCAGCGATCTGTTTGAAGTCGCCTTTGAGGTGCAAGAGCAGCAGACGATCTGCGCCTTGCACGCCAGCAAGCTAGCGCTGCTGGACGATCCGCGCCAGCAGCGCAGGCTGCATTAGCTTTTCAAGCGCACGGCGGCGTTATAGGCGCCGTGCGCGCACGACCACGCGCTTCAGATAGTCGCGCTGTTGCGCATCCCAATCCGTGCAAGTGATCAGCGTCAGCTCTTCGTAGCCGCGGCTGCGGATCACGCTGAAGTCGTTCGGCGGCACGATCAGCACGTCAGTCACAGCGTATTGAAGAACTTCAGTTGTCGCTGAATTCTCGCGGAAAATGCTGATCAGATCGCCTTTGCGCAGCTCGCCGATGCGCGCAAACGGCCCAGGCATGCCATCGCCTAGCTCAACATGGCCTGCCAGCACGAAGTTACCGCCTTCATCCAAATTCGCCGTGCCTTCCAGATGCCCTGCTTGATTGTACAGGTAATTCAGATTCCAGGTATCGAGCGTCATATCGAAGTAGAGCGGCACAATCTCTGCCAACAGGTTCACGTTTGCCGCGGCAATTCGGAATGGCAGCGCGCGTTTAGGCGTCGATGTTGGCTGCGCTGAGAGCACAGCGGCATTCTGAGTCGGCGCTGCAGTCGGCGTCGGCAGGAGCGCAGGCACCTGACGATTCAGGCGCTCAAAGGCCGAGTAGATCGCCACGACGCCGATCACGATCAGCAGCGCTACCAGTGGATTCAGACTCTTGCTTCGACGTGAACGGTACATAATGCCTCGTCAGCGTACTGACACAACGCCATCTGCCCTGCCCAAAGGCAGAGCAGATGGATGGCTTGATAGCGCTAGCGGCGACGCGCCCGCAGCCAGAGCAGCGCGCCCGCTACGATTGAGAGCAGGCCGAGTCCGAGCAGAGCGATGGAATCGCCGAAAGTGCGCGGCTCAGCGGGCGGCAAACCTGTGGCAGGCAACCTGCCGCGCGTGACGCGCAAAGTCGCCGAGCTGACTCGTGGATTACCCGTCTGATGGCGCAACTCGCCCGTGTTGGTCACGGCGCTGGGCGCAGGCGCATCGTCGCGCAGGCGCGCCGTCACGGTCAGCGTCACGGTTTGCCCTGGATTGACCGTGCCGACATTAAAGACGACGACCTGCCCGCTGATAGTGAAGGTACCTTGCGTGGCTGTGGCGCTGATGATCTCCAAGACGCTCGGCACGGTATCTGAGACGACTACAGCGTATGCCGGCGCGCTGCTCGGATTGGTGACAGTCAAGGTGTAGACGACTTGCTCGCCTGGCAGCGCCAGAGCAGGATCGACCAGCTTGACAATGACGGGATCGACGACAGCGATGCTGCCAATTTGCGTCGGCGCAGCTGCTGGGCTAGCAGGATTGCTGATCGCTGACGCGCTGTTGTTAGCAGGCGTCGGATCAGTGAAGCCGCTCGGCAACGCTACATAGGCCGTGTTGTTGATTGGCGCGTTAGCGCCAGGCGCCACGACGCCTGTGACAGTGTAGGTCAGGGATGCGCCTGCTGGGATGCTGACTGTATCCACAAGGTTGCCGTTGTTCAAGCCAGCTGCGCAGCTCGCGCTGCCTGTTGGCGCGCACGACCACTGTGGATTGATCAGTGCTGCTGAGAAGATATCAGTCACAGTGGCGCCGTTGACGTCATTCGGCCCGTCATTGCGCACTACGATCGTGTAGGTCAGGGCGCCATTGGGCGTGAAGGTCGTCGGGCTGACCGACTTAGTCACCACCAGATCGGCGGCTGTGCCTGTAGTGGCCGCTGTGACAGGCGCGCTGCTCTCGTTGTTCGCCTCATACGAGTCGACCATGCCTGTTGGCGGCGCAATGCGTGCTGTGTTGGTGAAGTTGCTATCGCCCATCACCATGCCGTCGATTCTGACGGTCACTGTACCGCCGCTCGGGAAGGTCGGAATAGTCATGCTCACATCCTGACCGCTCACGCTCGGCGTGCCGCAGACTGCGCCGTTGGTTGCGTCGCCGCAAGTCACATTCAGGATCGTCACCTGAGCGGGCACGTTATCACTGAAAGTTGCGCCATCAGCGGCGTCGGCGCCGTTGTTGCGCAGCACTATGCTGAAGCGAATGGCGCCACCAGGCGCTACGGACGTCGGATCGGCGCTCTTGCTGACCTCCAAGTCGACTACGCCGCTGCCAACCGAGATTGACGCGCTAGCCGTGTTGCCTGTGCCGCCATTGGTCGAGCTGACGTTGCCCGTGGTGTTGGTGCCGCTTTGCGTTGTTGTGATCAGCACAGTGATGCTGCACGTGCTGTTCGGCGCCAACGTGCCGCCTGTCAGCTGAATGCCCGCATCGCCTGCTTCCAGCGTGCCGCCCAGATCGTCATTCACCGCACCGCCGCAGCTGTTAGTGACCGTCACGGGTGCAGCGATAGTCATGCCTGATGGGAAGGTATCCGTGACCGTCAAGCCTGTCAGCGTCGTCTGCTGATTCGGATTGCTGATGGTCAAGGTGAGTGTGGCTGTATCGCCGCTGACAATGGCTGTTGGGCTGAAGGCTTTGGCGATGCTTGGCGGCAAGACGGCGCTGACTGTGAGCGTAGCGCTAGCCGTGTTGCCTGTGCCGCCATTGGTCGAGCTGACGTTCCCTGTCGTGTTGACCG
>RFIM01000193.1 GCA_003695215.1 Chloroflexota bacterium | reverse complement strand
GCTCGCGCCTTTGGCAGAAGGCGGCGCGGAGCGCGTCTAGAGCGGGTTTAGGGCGCGTTGGCAGCGATAGTGGCGCAGGCCAGGCAGATGTTGCCAGGTCGGATGATGGCGTAGCCTGCTTGCGGGTCGTCGCCATAAGTGGTGAAGTCGATGTTGAAGACAATCAGCAGGCGGACGCGATTGGTGTTGCGGGCCACGCGCACGGCCTCGCCGAGGAACTGGGCTTGGCGTTGGGCTGTGGTGCCAGCTGCCCATGCGAAGTTAGCGGGCAAGGGGCCGTAGCCTTCAGGCGAGAGGTAGCCGAGCTCGCTGAAGCAGGCTTGCTTACCTGGGAAGGGCGCCAGGGCGCGCTGCAGCATGGTCAGGAAGTAGCGCGTCGGATAGTTATCGCCGCGCGGGTCGCCGCTGGTTGCGGTTGGGCTAACGACGCCTTCGTTATAATGCACGCCGATGCAATCGGCGAAGCGGGCGGCGCCTGCGGCGGCCATGCCGTTGTAATAGCGGTCATCATTCCAGACGCGATCCAGCCCGAAGGCGCCTTCAGCGCCGGTTGGCGCGGGCGCGCCTGTGATGACGAGCGTGTTGGCATTGGCAGCTTTGATGGCATTGTAGGCTTTCTGCAGCAGCTGCACATAGCTGGCAGGGTTGATCTGGCCGCGCGGCCACTCGCGATCGATGTTCTGCTCATTCCAGACTTGGATAGCATCTGCGCCTGAGCGCGCCAAGTTCGCCACGAAGGCGGCGTATTCATCCTGGTAGGCGGGCTCAAGGACGCGGTTTTTATCGCCGACGATGCTCAGCAGCACTTTATAGCCTGCGGCCTTGGCTTCACCAATGAAGGCGAGGGCGTTGGCATCGCCGGAGCTGAATTGGCGCTTCACCCAGGTCATCTTGGCGCTTTTCATCACGGCATCGCTGTTGGCGTTCAGGCCGCCTTGGATTTGCCCGCCGATCTCGAAGGCTGCCGCAGGCGGCACACCTGGTGCAGCCGTAGGCACGGGCAGAGCAGCGCCGCCTGGCACGCGCAGCTGTTGCCCGACGAAGATCAGGTTCACGTTAACGATGCCGTTCAGTTGTGCCAAAGTGGCGACTGTGGTGTTGAAGCGGCGTGCAATGCGCGCGAGGGTATCGCCGCGCTGCACGATGTAGATGCCTGTGCCAGTGGCTGGCGGCTGAGTCGGCGGCACGATCACAGGGCCGCCGCGGATGATCAAGCGCTGACCGACGAAAATGCGTCTGATATCGGTGATGCCGTTTTGGGCCGCGATCACGCTGATGGGCACGCCATAGCGCAGCGAGATACGGAAGAGATTCTCGCCGGGCTGCACAATGTGGATGATCTCTCCTTGTGCTTGCGCAGGGCTGCTGAGCGGCAGCAGTACGGCACAGCACGCGATGATCAAAGTGAGCAAGGCAATTCGCCGCATGGAGTAAAATCCTTCCTCTCTAGAGATCTGACCGAGATGCCAACGCTTTGCGGCGCATTCTCGCCGTCCTGAGCGTTTCTAGCCTAGAAGTATCATTCACTTTCAGCGGCGTGTCAACTTGTGCGCAGAGCGAGCGCCAGCAAAGCGTTGCGCCATGCCAAGCGCATGGCGCAACGTCTCAGCATAAAGTCATATCATAGCTGTCGTCGGATCGCAAGGAACACATGAGCCAATGGCGACCAGCACGCCCGAGATGCAGCTGCGATCTGTGCTGCCGCAGATCGTTGCCGAGAGAATGAATAGCGCGTTAGGCGTCCTTTTCCTGCACCTGCCTAACCTGCAGCTCGCGCACGGTCTCAGCAATGGTGTAGGCGATATCTTCTAGCCAACCGATCACTTCTTCAGGTGCCAAGTTGGTCACTTGTGCCAACTTGTTCTCACAGACAACATCGTGCAGGCGATCGAACGTTTTGAATAAGGCGGCAAAGCGATCTTCAGTGAACAAAGTCTGGTAGACGCGAATGTCCAGGTGTTTGCTCAACATACGCCGAATTTCTCCTGAGCGCTGAATGGACAAAAAGAGACGTAGAACCAAATTCTTTTCGGTTCTACGTCTCCTGGACTGCACAATGGCATCAGGATGGAAAACTCGCGTCTAAGTGAGGATGCGACTCCGATGGCGTGTTTCCATAACGTCGAACCGACCGTTGTTAAAGATCAGGGCATACAGACCGCTAAAAGGTGTGTCGTATGCACTCAGCCAGAGGCGCGCAGCCCTGTGGGCTGTCATTCGGCGCTGCGAAGCACTACCGCTTCCGCGTGTGTGCTTCAGAGCGCCTGAAAACTGCAGCCATGCCTTCAAAGCTTGCGCAGCAAACTGCTGCAACGCGTCAGCGGCGCCTGAGCGAGCGATAATGCGCAAACGGATGCCAAGCGCAAGCGCGCTCAGGTCCAAGTTTGCGATCTGTGTCAGCGTCAGGCTTCTCATTAGGCACGTCTCTCTAAAACGGTCTGGTCAAGCATGGCGAGGATGCTCTCGCCTTTGATGAAAATACGCCGAACACCTCGCGGCTGGCTGACGCGCAGGTAACCTGCGTTGATCAGCTTCTTGAGCGTGCTCAAGCTCACGCCGAGCGCTTCAGCCGCTTCCTGCCTGCTGTAAATGGCATGTGGATCAATGGGACGCTTACGTTTTTCGCCGCCAAAGCTCGCACTCGCCTTCAGGTCGCTCATAGTCTAGCATAGCTCTCCTTTCTTTGTCAAGTGCTCAGGACGATCAAATTTGGCTTTTGCCAATTATAGCTCATTTTCTAGAGTTCAGGAAGGCTCAGCCATTCCAGAGCTGACCTGACTCTTTCAGGGCGCGCCAAATGCGCTCAGGCGTGAAAGGAATCTCGTGAATCCAGACGCCGATGGCATCGTGAATGGCGCTGGCGAGCGCTGGCGCCACGCCGTCTTTGGGAATCTCGGCGACGGCTTTAGCGCCGTACGGGCCGCTTGGCTCGTAGGTCTCGACGAAGATCACGCGCGTCTCAGGCATCTCATCAGCCTGGTAGATGTGGTATTCGCCGAATTTGGTCGCCAAAGGCGTGCCGTGCTCATCGTAGACCATCTGCTCGCAGTGGGCGTAGCCGAGCGCTTGCGTCATGCCGCCTTCAACTTGGCCCGAGGCCGTGATCGGATTGAGCGGAATGCCGCAGTCCACAGCCATGACCAGCTTCTTGACGGTCATTTGACCTGTGCGCGTGTCAATCTCAACTTCAGCGAATTGCCCTGCAAACGGCGGCGGCGAGGCGTAAGACATATGGCTGGCTGTGGACATGATCTGATGCTGCTCTTCAATGTGCAGCGAATGCAGCGCCACCTGCTCTAAGGTGACGAACTTGCCGCCCGGCGCGTAGACGCGCTCGTTCTCTAGCCACAACGACTCAGGGTCGTCGACCTTGAGCATTTTAGCGGCCACGCGCTGAATCTGCGCACGGACCTGCTCGGCAGCGCGCAGCGCCGCACCGCCACTGATATAGGTCGTGCTGCTGGCATAAGCGCCAGTATCGAATGGCGTGAAGTCAGTATCGCTCGAGTACACGATCACCTTGCTGAGCGGCACGCCGAGCGTCTCAGCGACGATCTGCGCGATGACTGTATCCGAGCCTGTGCCCAGATCGGTCGCGCCGACCAGCACGTTGAACGAGCCATCGTCGTTCATCTTGATGCTGGCTGCGCCCATATCCAAGCCTGCGATAGCCGTGCCGTGCATACACACTGCCATGCCGACGCCGCGCTTGATCGGCCCGTCGCCGCGCTTGCCGCGCTTCTCATGCCAGCCGATCGCCTTCGCGCCCAGCTCAATGCATTCGGCCAAGCCCGAGGTGAGCACAGTCTGCGGAAAGCCCTCGCGCGCCTCGCCCAGCGCCTCTGCTAGCGGCAGCGGATCGCCCACTTTGACCCAGTTCTTCGCCTTGAATTCCAGCACGTCCATGCCCAGCTTCTCGGCGATCTGCTCCATATGAATTTCCAGGGCGAAGAGCGCCTGTGGCGCGCCATAGCCGCGATAAGCGCCCGGAGTCGGGATATTGGTGTAGACTACATCGCAGTCGAAGCGCCGATAAGGAGCGTTGTAAGTCGAAAGACCGCGCATGCCCGTCACTGTCTGGACTGTCAGGCCGTGGGTGCCATAAGCGCCCGTGTTGCCTAGCACGTACATCTCCTGGCCGACGAGCGTGCCATCTTTCTTGACGCCGCTCTTGTAGCGGATGATTTGCGGATGACGGCTGCGTGCGCTGGTGAATTCCTGCTCGCGTGTGTATTCGAAGCGCACTGGGCGTCCTGTGGCAATGGTCAGATGCGCCGCCAAATCCTCGATCAGCATCTCTTGCTTGCCACCGAAGCCGCCGCCAATGCGCGGCTTGATGACGCGGATGCGCGAGATCGGCAAGCCGATCAGCGGCGCGATCATGCGGCGCACATGGAAGGGCACTTGCGTGCTCGTGCGAATCACAAGGCGCTCATCTTCATCCCAATAGCTGATGACGATGTGTGGCTCAATGGAAGCCTGCTGCACCTGATGGACGCGATATTCGCCTTCCACGATCAGGTCGGATTCAGCCCAGGCCTTCTCAGCCTCGCCGATCTGGGCATGAATGTGGCAGACGATGTTGCGCGAGGCATCGTGGATGCCAATGGCATCAGGCTCATCGTGGATGATCGGCGCCGTGCCGCTGATCGCCTCCTGCGGATCGAAGACGGCGGGCAAAATTTCCCACTCCACTTCAATCGCCTCAATGGCGCGTTGGCACAGCTCGGGCGACTCAGCCGCCACAATGGCCACGCGATCGCCGACGTGGCGCACCTTGCTATCCAAGCTGACCTGATCGTAAGGCGGCGGATTCGGATAGCTTTGGCCGCCGCTGGCATAGACGACGCGCGGTACATCTTTATAGGTCAGCACGGCGTGAACGCCTGGGATGGCTTTCGCTTTGCTGGTATCAATGTGCTTGATGCGCGCATGGGCATGCGGGCTGGTCATCAGGGCGCCGTAGAGCATACCGCGCAGCTCGATATCATCAGCAAAGGCAGGTTTGCCCAGCGCTAGCTTGATGGCATCGACTTTCTGCTCAGGCTTGCCGACCACAGCTGTCTCGCGGATGTCCGTTGTCGGGACGAGCAGCGGCTTGACGGCCGTTTGAGTGCGCAAGCCGCTGTCCATGGTGCTATCTTCGGGCGCCTGCGGCGTATCGCTGCCAAACGGGCGCAATAGGTCAACAGGCAGCATCACAGCGCGCTCATCTTCCTCAACGGGCGGCACGGTCTCGCCGCGCAAGATAGCTGCAGCGCGCAGGACTGCCTGCACGGGCTTCACGTAGCCTGTGCAGCGGCAGAGCACGCCGTTGAAGGCGGCGCGCACCTCGGCTTCAGTCGGATTTGGATTGGCGTCCAAGAGTGCCTTAGCGCACAGAATCTGAGCGGGCGTGCAGTAGCCACACTGAATCGCGCCTGTCTCCACGAAGGCGCGCTGCAGCGGATGCATCTCACTAGCTTTGCTGGCAAGCGCCTCAAGCGTGGTGATGGCTTTGCCGTTCGCCGTGACCGCTAGGGTGATGCAGGTGACAGTCGGTTTGCCGTCAATTAGGACAGTACAAGCGCCGCACTCGCCCGTCTCGCAGCCGTGCTTGACGCTGAACATCGCCTGGCGCCGCAGCACGGTCATCAAAGTCTCGTGCGGTTGCACGTCCAACACGCGGACTTGCCCATTGAGCGTGATGGTAATTTGCATAGGTCGCTCCAAGAAATCTTCACCTTGTTGGCTAGATTGTACGGCGTGCTATTGCACTTGACAATTGGCAGAGCGCCTGAGGAGAGGCGCTTTTTGTTAAGCGAATCTTTATAGTTGCGTCGCAATTTCCGCGAAAATCTTACCTTGCTATTCGCTATGAAAAAGTGCTATACTATTCATGCAATTAAATGGAAGGAGCTTGAAAGATGGGACTGGCACAGATTGTGGAAGGCATTACGCAAGCCTTCGATCGTCACAGCAAGGACGCGCGCATTGTGTTGCTGCATTCCAGCAGCCGTTATCGGTCAGTGCTGCTCAGCCATCTGCTTTCGGATGAGCGCCGCAACATTTTCTACTATGCTATGGGCAGCGAAGATACCGACATTCGTTCATTCCTGAGCGGCTTCATCCACGAGGTGGCAGAAAAAGTGCCGAGCTTCGGCGCTAGCGTCAATCACGTCGGCTTTGAGGACTCTGCCAATATTGAGGCGCTTTTGGAAGCTCTGCAAGAAGATCTCGAGCTGCTGACCGACGAGCCGTTCATGATCTTCTTGGATGAGTTCGATCGCGCTGATATCGGCGACGATCTGCAGCGCTTGCTGGAACGCCTGCCAGATTACATGCCGAAGCGCTGCAAACTGGTGCTGAATGGCCGCAATTTGCCGCGCTTCCCGTGGCTAGCGCTGATCGCGCGCGGCAAGGCGATCATGCTGCGCGATGCCGAGCTGATCTCGAACAACTTCTACGGCATGCAGACACATGAGAACGCCGCTTTGCGCGTGCGCGCTCTTGGGCCTGGCATGGTGATGACCGATGCCAACGAAGTCGGCGGCTGGGAAGGCCACTTGCCGCGCTTGTTGCTCTTCTTCGCTCTGGAGCGCCCGTTCGTGACGCGCTCTGAGATTTGCCAAGCCTTCTGGCCTAATCTAAACAGCGATCAAGCCGTCAACGTCTTCCACGTGACCAAGCGGCGCTTGCACAAGGCCTTAGAAGACCTAGGCATGGATGTCCTCGTCCACGAGAGCGGCTACTATCGCGTCAATCCAAACTTGAGCGTCAACTATGACATGATCGATTTCGTCGCCTGCCTGATGCAAGGTCGGCTGGCTGAGACACAGCAAGATCGCTTGAAGGCCTACCAGCGTGC
>RFIM01000192.1 GCA_003695215.1 Chloroflexota bacterium | reverse complement strand
CAAGCGCAGATGCACTGCGATCGGGCCATCTCGCTCAAGGCGCACTGGAAAAATGGCGCCGCATTGCGCTACAATTGCGCTATCTCACTGCTTTGCCAGATGGAATCGCTTCAGCTGTGCGCCATAGGCACAGGAAAAGGACGCTATATGAGCCCAAAGTACGATAAATTCGGCGCACGTGCCGCCTTTGAGACAGGCAGCGGCACAGCTTATCTCTACCGCCTGAACCGCCTCGAAGAACTCGGAATCGCGCCTGTTTCGCGCTTGCCGTTCTCGATCAAGGTGCTGCTGGAGAGCGCCTTGCGCTCGCTGGACGGCTATAATGTCACTGAGGATGACGTGATCGCCTGGGCCACCTACAACGCCGCCGCACCTGCAGCCCGCGAAGTGCCTTTCATGCCCGCGCGCGTGCTGATGCAAGACTACACAGGCGTGCCTTGCATGGTCGACCTTGCCGCAATGCGCGATGCCATGCATCAGCTGGGCAAAGACCCGCGCAAGGTCAATCCGTTAGTGCCAACTGACCTAGTGATCGATCACTCGATCCAAATTGACGCTTTTGGCAGCCGCGATGCGCTCATGCTCAACAGCAAGCTGGAATTTGAGCGCAACTATGAGCGCTATGAATTCCTGCGCTGGGCGCAAACGGCTTTCCAGAATTACCGTGTCGTGCCGCCGCGCTCAGGCATCGTCCATCAAGTGAACTTAGAGTACCTGGCTAAGGGCGTGCAGCGGCGCCTTGAAAACGGGGAGGCAGTCGCCTTCCCTGATAGCCTAGTCGGCACCGATTCGCACAGCACTATGATCAACGGCCTGGGCGTGGTCGGCTGGGGCGTGGGCGGCATCGAGGCTGAGGCGGTCATGCTTGGGCAGCCGTATTACATGCTGCTGCCCGAGGTGATCGGCTTCAAGCTCACAGGCAGGCTGCCCGAAGGCACCACTGCGACCGACCTAGTGCTGGTCATCACTCAGATTCTGCGCAAGAAAGGCGTGGTCGATAAGTTTGTCGAGTTCTTCGGCGAAGGCTTGAGCCAGATGTCCTTGCCTGATCGCGCCACTATTGCCAACATGGCGCCCGACTACGGCGCGACCATGAGCTTCTTCCCTGTGGATCACATCACCTTAGACTACCTGCGGCGCACAGGGCGCACTGAAGCCGAAGTGCAGCTCGTCGAGCGCTATTGCAAAGAGCAAGGCCTCTTCCGCACTGACGCCACGCCCGCGCCGACCTTCACAGACGTGATCGAGCTGGATTTGGGCAGCGTCGAGCCGAGCGTGGCAGGCCCGAAGCGGCCGCAGGATCGGGTGCGGCTGGGCGACTTGAAGCGCTCGTTCGAAGATGCGCTCAGCGCGCCGTTGAGCGCGCGCGGCTATGCCCTCAGCGACGAAGAACGCGCCAAGCGCGTCGTGCTGCAAAACGGCCAGCCGATCGAGCTGACGCACGGCGCGGTCGTGATTGCCTCAATCACTAGCTGCACCAACACCAGCAATCCATCGGTCATGCTCGGCGCAGGCCTGCTGGCTAAAAAAGCCGTCGAGCGCGGCTTGCAAGTCAAGCCCTACGTCAAGACGAGCTTGGCGCCAGGCTCGCGCGTGGTCACTGAATACCTGACCGAGACGGGCTTGATGGATTACCTTGAGCAGCTCGGCTTCCATGTGGTCGGCTATGGCTGCACTACCTGCATCGGCAACTCAGGCCCGCTACCTGAGAAGGTCGCCCAAGCCGTCACGGAACATAATCTGGTGGCAGCCGCTGTGCTGAGCGGCAACCGCAACTTTGAAGGGCGCATCAATCCGCTGGTCAAAGCGAATTACTTGGCATCGCCGCCGTTGGTAGTCGCCTTCGCTTTGGCAGGCACAGTGGCTATCGATCTAGAGCATGAGCCGATCGGCTACGATAAGGAAGGCAAGCCCGTCTTCCTGCGCGAGCTTTGGTACACACACGCCGAGCTGGAAGACTACATGCGCGTCGCCACCAAGCCTGAGGTCTATCGGCGGCTGTATGACGGCATAGAGAACGCCAATGAGGACTGGAACGCCATTCCGACTAAAGGCGATCTGCTCTACAGCTGGTCGCCAGAGTCGACCTATATTCAGCGCCCGCCGTACTTCGATAATTTCAGCGTTGCAGTGGCGCCGCTCAGCGATATTCGCAACGCGCGAGTCCTGGTGCTGCTGGGCGATTCGATCACGACCGACCATATCTCGCCAGCCGGCAACATCGCTGTGAACAGCCCTGCGGGGCAGTATTTGCTCGCGCGTGGCGTACGCAAGGAGGACTTCAACCAGTACGGCACGCGGCGCGGCAACGATCAGGTGATGGTGCGCGGCACCTTCGCCAACATTCGCATCAAAAACCTGATGTTGAACGGCGTGGAAGGCGGCTACACGCGCTACCTGCCAACAGGCGAACAGATGAGCATCTACGACGCTGCGATGCGCTACAAGCAAGATGGCACGCCGCTGCTCGTCATCGCCGGCAAGGAATATGGCACGGGCAGCAGCCGCGACTGGGCGGCCAAAGGCACGGCGCTGCTGGGCGTGAAGGCTGTGCTGGCCGAGAGCTTTGAGCGCATCCATCGTGGCAATTTGGTTGGCATGGGCGTGTTGCCGCTGCAGTTCAAGCCAGGCGAGAGCGCGGCTAGCTACGGCTTGACGGGCGAGGAGCTCTACCATATCGAGGGCATCCACGATGGCATGGCGCCACGCGCTGAGGTGAGCGTGCGCGTGCAGCGCTCTAGCGGCGAGACTTTCGCCTTCAGCGCTATCGCACGCCTGGATTCGCAAGTTGAGATCGATAACTATCGCAACGGCGGCATTTTGCCCGCTGTGCTACGCAAAATGTTGGCGGAATAGCCTGTGCGCGGCGGCTCCTAAAAGCGAGTCGCCGCGCGCTCATGGCAAACGCAAATACAACAGCGGATTGACCACATCGCGCACGCTGTAGCCGCTCAAGCCATGGCCCAGATGCTGCAAGGTCAAGTGCAGATGCACGCCTGAGGAGAAGCCGCTGCTGCCCGCTATGCCAAGCGGCTGGCCGAGCGCCACGCTTTGGCCTTCGCGCACCCAGACGCGGCTCAAGTGACCGTACCAAGTCACGAAGGTCTGATCAGCCTGCCACAGGTGGACGATCCGCACGAAGAGGCCGTAGCCGTCGCGCTGATAGCCGACTCGCGCTACATAGCCGCGCTGCGCGGCCAGCACAGTCGCAGGCGTGCCATCAGGCAGCAACGCGGCGAAATCAGCGCCTTCGTGCTTGCCATTGGCATACGGACGCGGCGCATCGAAGGGATCGGTCAGGCGCGGCGCGCAGTTCAGCGGAAAAGCCAGATAGAACGGCTCGCACATCGCTACTGTGGGCGCAATTTGTAGCCAAGCCGCGCCAAAAGTCTCTCATCTTGCCGCCAATTCTTCAGCACCTTCACCCAGGGCTCAAGGTAGACCTGAGTGCCTAGCAGGTGCTCCAGATCGGCGCGCGCCTCGCTGCCGATCTTCTTGAGCATGGCGCCGCCTCGCCCAATCAAGATGCCCTTTTGCGAGTCGCGCTCGACGTAAATCACCACGCGGATGTAAGTCAGCGTTGGGCTACGCTCAGCGAATTCCTCAACTTCCACAGCTACAGCGTGCGGCACTTCTTGCTCCAGGTTCAGCAACACCTTCTCGCGCACGATCTCAGCGGCGATCTCGCGCAGGGCGCTAGTGCTGAGCTGATCCTCAGGGTAGTAGAGCGGCCCAGGCGGCAATTTCTCGATCACGCGGCGCAACAGCGCAGGCACGCCGTCGCCATTGGCAGCGCTCAGACTTTCCCAGTCGGCTTCGGGCATCAAAGCGCGGTAGGCCTCAACATGTGGAATGACCTGCTCAGGTTCGAGCAGATCGAGCTTGTTCAGCGCCAAGACGACAGGCACTCGGATCGCCTCGCGAATCATCGCCGCGACGCGCGCGTCGTCGTCGTCAGGCAGGGTCGTCAGATCGCATACGAACAGGATCACGTCAGCGTCGTTGAGCGCAGCGCGCGCCACTTCGACCATGAATTTGCCGAGCTTGTGGCGCGGCTGATGAATGCCAGGCGTATCCACAAAAATTGCCTGCACGTCAGGCGCGGTGTAGATGCCGAGCTGGCGCAGGCGCGTTGTTTGCGGCTTCGGGCTGACGATAGCGATCTTCTCGCCGAGGATGCGGTTCATCAGCGTGGATTTGCCGACGTTCGGCTTGCCGACCACAGCCACGTAGCCGCTATGGAGCAACTGATGCCTCTCGGCGCGTTCCTCGCTCACGGTTGCTCTGTTCCAGAGAGTTCCTCGATAGGCGGCATGTCATCGCGGAAGTTGAGCGCCATTGGCACGCCGCTGCGCCGCGCTGCCGCTGCAATGGCGTGCGAGGCAATCGGCTGCACCAGGACCAAAAACACGGCCAGCGCCACGGCGCGCGGCCAAACGCCCTCCAAGAGCAAAGCTGCGCCCAGCAAGATGCCCCACAAGCCCAGCGTCGAGACTTTGCCCGAAGCGTGCAAGCGCGTGTAGACATCTGGCAGGCGCACCATGCCGATCACGCCAATGGTCGAGAAGGCCACGCCAAAGTACAGCGCCGCCAAGCCAAGCAGCTCCCGAATTTCCATCAAAAAAGCCTCCCATCGCTGATGTAACGCGCAATCGCGAGCGTGCCGATGAAGCTGAACGCCGCCAGAGCAATGCCGATATCCACCACAAAGGCGACGCCTTCCACCAGAGCCAAGAGCACAATGATGCCGATCAGCAGCGTGGTGAGCAGATCAACCGCCTGCAAGCGCTCAGCCGCCTTCCTGGACTGCAGCAGGCGCCACACGCATGGCAACAGCAGCCCGATCAAGATGATCAAGGCAATCTGTACAGACGCGAAAGCCCAATCGCTCATGCTCAAGCCTTTCCCAAAATAAGGCGCAGCTTCCTCAGGCGCGCCGCTTGCTCTTGATCGGCTGTCTTGGCGCTATCGATATCCAAGCAGTGAATGTACATCACCTTAGCGCCGTCAAACTCGACCGCCAACTGCCCTGGCGTGATGGTGATAGCGTGCGCGCTGAGCGCCGCGATCGTCTCATCTTCGCTCTCGTCCTGAGTCGCTATAGCAACAATACCTGGCTTGAGCGGCATCTTAGGGCTGATGACGCGGCGCGCCACATCAAAGCTAGCGCGCGTGATCTCGATGAAAGAATGGATCACGTAGCTGACCAGGCTGAACACTTGGCGCGGTAAGCGGCTTGGCTTGATCGTCGCTTGTTTGCGCGTCCCGACCAGCGCCACGACCATGACGCTCACCAAAAAGCCGACGGCGAAGCCTTCCCAGTTCACGCGCGCCGTCATGCCCATCCATACAGCGCTCAACAGCGCCGAGACTGATACGATGTAAGTCAGACGCGCCATGCTTCAACCTCCAAAGACTGCGCGAATGTAGAGTGTCGGATCGCCGAGGTCGCTGACTGTGCGCGTGGCGATCTCGATCAGCGGCGTTGCGTACAAGCCGAAGAAGACGCACAAGCCGATCAGGAAGAGCGGCGCTAGCTGCGCATCGCCGCTAGGCTTGGTTTTCACCTTCTCGTCGGGTGGCTGCTGGAAGAGCAACGACCAGGTGCCGATCATGTACTGAAGTGTGATCAAGCCGGCTGCCACTGCCAAGCCGAGCGGCAACCAGCCTTGCGCCTCGATGCCGCCTTGCACTAAAGCCACTTTGCTGATGAAGCCGTTCAACGGCGGAATGCCCGCCAAGGCCATGCCGCCCAGCAGATACAGCACGCTCGTCAGTACCATGCCCTTGCCCACGCCGCCGATCTCCCTCTTAGTGGCTGTTTTGCCGACTGTGCGGCTGCTGACCACGCCTGTGAGCATCAGCAGCGCCGATTTGATGAACGAATGGTTCACGGCGTAGACCAAAGCGCCAATCAGCGCTAAAGGCGTTCCCCAGCCAATGGCCACCAGGATGAAACCAATCTGGCCAAAGGTCGAGTACGCCAGCATACGCTTGGCATCGTAGGTGCGCAGCGCGCCCAAGCTGCCAAAGAAGATGCCGATCACACCTAGCACGATCAGCAGCTCTTGAATGATCGCCGCCTCGGCAATGAACAAAGTCGTGATCATGCGGATCAGCCCATAGATGCCGACCTTCACTACTACTGATGAGAGCACAGCATGGACAGGCGTCGGCGCTGTGGTGTGAAAATCTGGCTGCCAGAAGTGGAATGGGAAGATCGCGCTCTTGAGCAGGAAGGCGCACGTGAGCATGACGGCCGCTGCCTCCGCCAAGAGCGGCCGCTCGCCTGAGGCTAATTTCTGGGCGATATCAGCAATGGTCAGCGTGCCGAAGGT
>RFIM01000191.1 GCA_003695215.1 Chloroflexota bacterium | reverse complement strand
GCGCCGATGATACTCAGCGATGTCCTCGACGTTGTGATCGGCGAGGAATTGCTGACGACGACGATTCTCGGCTTGGATAGCGGCAAGCGCGCGCAGCGCTTCGCGTTCATCCAAATTCGTGATCAGTCCGACTGTGTGTGGCAGATTTCTGAAGATATTAAATGTCGCGCCGCCCTTATAATCAATCAACAAAAAATTGAGCAAGTATGGATGATGCGCAATAGCAAGTGACATCACCAGAGTCTGCAGTAGCTCGCTTTTACCTGAGCCCGTCGTGCCGCCGATCATGCCATGCGGCCCATGCGCGCGCTCAGAAAGATCGAGCAGCTGCAGGGTCGAGAAGCTGGCATAGCCAATTGGCACAGGCAGCGGCAATACGCCATCTGCAGGCACAGGCCGCGCCCAATTCGCCGCAATAGGCAGCTGGCTGATGCGCTCGACGCCGTAGAGCTGCAGGGCGCTCAGTTGCTGTGGCAAGCGGCTCGCCTCGCCGAGCTGCGGCAAGCGATAGCCCGCTAAGCGCCGCGCCAAAAATTCGATCTCAGGGCGCGTGAGCGCCTCGGCTGTGCCCGAGAACGCCGTGCCTGCTTGATCCGAGAGCAGGACGTGGAACTCGCCTTCGCTGAGCGTGACTATGCCACCAAAAGTGCTGGGCACGTCTTCAGGTTGGCTGCACAGCAGAAGCGCGCACAAGTTTGGATTATCGATCGCGCGCTGATAGCTGATCTCTTCACGGATGCTGCTCACGTCGTCGAAGATGGCGACGATCAGCGGCCCTTCAGCGGCTGAATCGAGACGGCGCGCCAATTGGTCGATCAGCGCGCGCGCCTGCTCAGGCTCAAAGGCAATTTGGTCAGGAAAGCCGCCCTGCTGTGCGCTGCTGGTGTGCGGCAACCAGCGCGCCCAGCGCCAAGCGTGATAGTTTAGCTTGCTGGAGAACAGGTACAGGCTCAATTCGGAAGGCGCGTGCAGCGCGGCCAGCTGCGCCACCAGCGCATAAGCGAACAGCACGCGCGCCTCAGGTGTGCCGACGATGCCCAGCGCGCGCGCAGCCCGCAAGGAGAGCGTCAGCGGCGCTGCAGGCAAATCGCGGTATTCGAAATAGATATCCTGAGCGCGCCGCGCTGCTGCGTCCAGCAGATCAGGATCAGGTGGACGAACGCCGATCGCAGAAGGCAGCTTGCCCGTGCCCAGCCTGAGCAGCCCGAAGTCTGCATCGGTTGGACGGCGATACCACAGCGAAGGCGCCGAGCGCGATACCTCTGTGAGCAGGCGCGCCGCTGATGGCAAGCGCCGCTCTAGATCGAGCAGCTGCAAATCGCGCGCCGCCTGCAAACGCGCCTGACGGCGATCCAGCAGGCGATGATAATCGCGATAGGTGCGCAGCTGCGCCAGGCGCGCCTGATGTCGGCTGGCTGCATAGCCGATCAGCGCTGCCATGGCGCCGAAGGCGCCGAACGCCAGGCTAGGCAGCGCAAAGGCAGCCGCACTCGCGCCGCCGATGAGCAAGTACAAAGCGCCTAGAAAGGCGATGCCAACTGAAGGCAGCGCAAAAGCGAGCAGATTGAGTTGAACAGGCTCGGCTGTGGCAGGCGGCGCAGGCAGGTCGATCGCGCCCTGAGGCGCAGGCGCCTGATAGCGTGGCGGACGATTGATCAGCTCAGCCGCAGCCTGCTCGGCCATGGCGCACAGCGCTAGCCTTGATCGGCAGCGCGCAAGGCCCGTGCGCTTTGCCGCAGCTCTTCGGCAAGGTTGTGGATGAGCGCTGTCAGGCTGCGCATCTCTTCAAAGGCGGCGTCATATTGGCGGAAAAAGCTCTCAGCGCGCTGACCGATAAATGTGCGCCGCAAGCTCGCCAGCAGATCGTTGGCAGTCATCAGCTCGCGTTGGATAGCGTCGGCATTGGCATCGATGGCGTTGGCGCTAGCCTCTAGCGCCGCTGGATTGGCTTTGATCTCAGGCATTGGGCACGTCCTTCGTCTGGTTTAGCGCGATCTTACATGGCAAGCAGCGCGCCGTCAATCATCCTTCGCAAGTTTTTTGCAAGCGCAGGCAGCGCGATCGAGAGCCGAGCAGCTCTCTGCGATCTGATAGCTCTGTAAAGCTACGCTTAGCACGCTTATAGCGCTTGACGCAATTAAAATTACGTTATAATAGCATCAGAGTCCTTTGAGCTTCAGAGCAGGTGCGTATGCCTGAGAGACGCGATGTATTCATCAGCTATTCGCGCACCAACACCGACTTTGCACGCAAACTCTACGCCAAGCTGCAGGCGCAAGGCTTCACGCTCTGGCGCGACCGCAGCGACATGGAAGGCGGCGAAGATTGGTGGCAGCAAATTCAAGAAGCGATCGAGAACGTCGACACGCTGGTTCTTGTCGTCTCGCCTGGCGCGCTCAAATCGCCCGTAGTGACGGATGAATGGCGTTATGCGCGCTCAATTGGCACGCGAGTCATCCCTGTGCTGGCCGCGCCTATCAATTTCAATGAAGCGCCGCGCTGGCTGCGGAAGAACGATGTCATGGATTTCCGCTATGCCAGAGGTTTCCGCAGGCGCGGATTCCTCGGACTCGGCCGTCACGATCCCGAACACACGCTCCGCTGGGAAAAGTTCATCCAGCAGCTGAAGACACCTCACCGGCAGCTTCGCGCCCGGTTCACTGTGCCAAAGCCCGAAAACTTCATCGAGCGCCCGCGCGAGTACAAGGCGCTGATCGACACACTGCTCGATCGCAACAACAGAAGCCCTATCGCCATCACCACGGCGCTGCAAGGCGGCGGCGGCTTCGGCAAGACCACATTAGCCCAAGCCATTGGACACGACCCTGAAGTGCGCGACGCCTTCAGCGATGGCATCCTATGGCTGACTGTCGGCGAGACGCCCAGCGCTTTGACGCTCATCAACCAATTGATCGAGCAGCTCACAGACGGGCCCGCCAGCTACACTAGCCCGAACGCTGCGCAAAGCCGCCTGCGCGAGCTGACCGACAAGCGCGATATCTTGGTCATCCTCGACGACGTCTGGGATGAGGATGTGACGCGCGACTTGATGAGAGGCTTGAGCGAGACTTGTGCCTGCCTGCTGACCTCGCGCCGCCTGGATATCGTCAGCCGACTCGGCGCAAGATCGCCGATCACAGTGGATGAGATGACCACCGCTGAAGCTACGGCATTGTTGGTCTCTAGGTTGGAGGAGAAACCGCGCGACCTGAATCCTTTCGAACGCATGGCCGCCAAGTTGGGCGAATGGCCTTTGCTGCTCAACCTGGCGAGCGCTAAATTGTGCGAGTTGGTGCAATTGGACGGGTTTTCAGCAGAAGAGGCCCTCACAGAGCTGGAGCGCCGCCTGGAAGCAAAAGGCTTCACAGCTTTCGACGACGAAGGCGCCAGCCGCGAGAATATAGGGCAGCGCGACCAAGCCATTGCCGCCAGCATGGCGGTCAGCTTGGATCGTCTGGGCGACCGACGCGAACGCTTCTTCGAGTTGGGCATCTTCTACGAAGATGCGCGCATCCCATTCGAGGCGGCTGCGACGTTGTGGCGCGCCACCTGCGGCATGGATGAAGGGCAGAGCGAAGAACTGCTCCGCCAGATGCATCGGCTCTCGCTATTTGTGAGCTACGATGCCAGGGCGCGCGCCTTCCGCTTGCACGACGTGATACGCGCCTACGCGCGCGCGCAAATCAACGGCTTGCCCGCTTTACACAGGAAGTTCTTGGATGCCTACGGCGTGGCCCGCTGGGCGGACTTGCCGCCAGAGGAGCCATACCTGTGGGACCACCTGGCCTACCACTTGATCG
>RFIM01000190.1 GCA_003695215.1 Chloroflexota bacterium | reverse complement strand
GGGCAGAATCATTATCTGAACTTTGTGCTGCTGCTGCCAGCGCTGTATCTCTTGTGGCAGGGCAGGCGCAAGCTGACGCGCTTTTTCTGGATCGGTGCCCTTTTGGCGCTGATCATCAGCCTGCCTTTCTTGATCGGGCCCGCTTTCGCCTCGCTGATGGACGCGCTGCTGAACGGGCGCTTGGCACAGCGCAATTCAGCGCGCGCCGTGGCTGTGAGCGCTGAGTCCTTTCTGGCTTTCGCAGAGCTGCTCAGCGGCGCGGATTTGCCGCGCTGGGCAGGCATTCATCGCGATCTGTTCCTAGAGCGCTTGCCGATTCGCGGCGCCTTGCCGCTTTTTTATGGCGTGAGCCTGCTAGCGGCGTTGAGCGCTATGTGGTTAGCTTTCCGCAGCCTAGTGCGCCGCGATGCGCTGACGCCTGTCCGCGTGACGCTCTTGCTATGGCTGCTGTGCGCGCCGCTCGGCACCGCTATCACTTGGTTCCCGATCTTCAACGATCATTACCTATTGCCTTCGCACGCAGCTGCATACCTGTGCATCGGCGCTTGCCTAGGCGATTGGTTGCGTAGACCGAGCCGCGCACAGCGGGCTTTGATCGC
This sequence comes from Chloroflexota bacterium, assembly GCA_003695215.1. Classification (GTDB taxonomy): domain Bacteria; phylum Chloroflexota; class Anaerolineae; order Aggregatilineales; family UBA2796; genus CP2-2F. Next base: position 23,697 of record RFIM01000190.1, on the reverse strand, counting down.
CATTGGCGGCGCCGCGCTGATCGCTATAGTGGCGTTGCAGGCATGGCTGCAGCTTGAATTCCTAGCTTTCGTCGGCAAGTATGCTACGCCGAACGGCTTCAGCACGCCGCTCGGCATGTACATGCAGGCGCGCCAGGCGATCTTGGCAGAGCGCCCTGAGCAGGTCTTGGCGCGCCTAGACGGGCAGTACATTGGCTATAACGAGCAGGCGAGCATCTGGAATTTCCTGCTCTATGACGTGCCGACAGTGCGCTTTCTGCAGGCAGGCATCGAGGTCTATCCGAGCGCGCCGACGCTGTTCATCTCACATCGCTGCGATAGCGCCGAAGGTCAGACTTTCTATTGGCGCCGCGATCCAATCAGCGGCGCGCCTGAAGGCTGCTTTCATATCACGCACAACGGGCCGACCTTCGATCCGAGTGGCTTCACACCATTCAGCCAGCAGGCGCGCTTCGCCAACACGGCGCAGCTCACGGCTTTTCGTTGGCAGCCTGAGTCGGGCTGCCTGGCGCTCGCCTGGCAGGCTGAGGCGCCTGCGCATGGCGTCGTCTCAGATTTTTTTCAAGGCGCAGTGAAGTTCTACAATGCAGCAGGCGAGTTGGTTGCGCAGGCTGACGGCTACTTTTGGAATGGGCGCTATTGGCGCAAAGGCGATCTGATAGTGCGCACTTTTTGTGCTGATAGCGTGCGCGAGCGCGCCGAGCAAATCGCCTTTGTCCGAATCGGGTTATACACTATTGAGGATCGGCGCGATGAGCGACTCTTCCACAATGTGGCGGTGCTGAACGCCAACGGCACGCCTATTGGGCAGTTCCTTGAACTAAAGCTGAGATAAAAGGATCGACAATGGCTGTACACGGGCAAGAGACGCGCTTATTCAAGAAAGTGCTGATCGCCAATCGCGGCGAGATCGCCGTGCGCATTATTCGCGCCTGCCGCGAGCTGGGCATTCGCACAGTGGCGGTCTTTAGCGAGGTCGACCGAACGGCTTTGCACGTCCGCTACGCTGATGAGGCTTATTGCATCGGCGCACCGCCGCCGCGCGAGAGCTATTTGAATTACCGCAAGATCATCGAGGTGGCACGGCGCGCTGAGGTAGACGCCATTCATCCGGGCTATGGCTTCCTGAGCGAGCGCGAGGTCTTTGCAGAGGCTTGCCGCGAGGCAGGCGTGACTTTCATCGGGCCGTCGCCTGAGGCGATCAGCACCATGGGCGATAAACAGCGCGCGCGCCAGACGGTCAAAGCAGCGGGCGTGCCAGTGGTGCCAGGCACTGAGCCTGGCTTGAACGACGAGGAGCTGATGCACGCGGCTGAACACCAGATCGGCTTCCCTGTGATGGTCAAGGCAGCGGCAGGCGGCGGCGGCAAGGGCATGCGCGTGGTGCGCACGCCTGAGGAGCTGCCAAGCGCTATCGCCTCGGCGCACCGCGAGGCAGAAAATGCTTTTGGCGATGGCACGCTCTACTTAGAGAAGCTGATCGAAGGCGCACGGCACATCGAGATTCAGGTGCTGGGCGATACGCACGGCAACATCATCCATCTGGGCGAGCGCGAGTGCAGCATCCAGCGCCGTCATCAAAAGCTGGTTGAAGAAGCGCCCAGCCCATTTGTGGATGAAGCGATGCGCCAACGCATGGGCGAGATCGCCGTGCGCGCCGCACGCGCCGTCAATTACGTCAACGCAGGCACGGTCGAGTTCATCGTGGATAAGCAGAAGAATTTCTACTTCCTGGAGATGAACACGCGCCTGCAAGTGGAGCATCCTGTCACAGAGCTCGTGACGGGCGTGGATTTGGTCAAGGAGCAGCTGCGCATTGCGCAAGGGCGGCGCATGGAGCCGACGCAAGAGAGCGTGCGGATGATCGGGCATGCCATTGAGTGCCGCATCAACGCTGAGGACCCGTTCAACAATTTTTTGCCGTCTATCGGGCGGGTGACGGTTCACCTGGCGCCAACAGGGCCCGGTGTGCGGCTGGATAGCGGCATTTACGCCGGCTACGAGGTGACGCCTTACTACGATTCAATGCTGGCTAAATTGATCGTCTGGGGCGCGCGGCGCTCACAAGCCATTCGGCGGCTCAGCCGCGCCTTGAGCGAATACCGTGTCATGGGCATTAAGACGAACCTGCCGTTCCATCAAAAGCTAGTGAACAGCCACCACTTCATCAGCGGCAAGTTCGATACAGGTTTCATCGAACATTACTTCACGCCGACCATAGATACAACGCACCTCGATCTCGAGTCGGCGGCGATCATCGCTACGCTGATCGCTCACCAAGATCGCCAACAGGCGGCGCAGATCGTGATGGCGAACGAACGGGACACCTCAAACTGGAAATGGGTCGGCCGCTACGAGCGCATGCATCGCTGAGCGCTTGAACAGGACGGCGCCAAGTGCCGTCCTGTCTACTCTCAGCTCAAGGGCAAGAGCGCGGATTGACGGTTGTGTAAATTTGTCGGATGATGGGCAGGCCGCAGCGCAGGCTCTCGTTCGAGTCAATGATCAGCGCGCTGGCGATGCTGATGACGATGCAGGCGACGAGCAGACAGCCGCAACCTAAGAAAAACCAGCGCCCTAGGCCTCTCTGGGCGGGCAAGAGAGGCGTTTCAGGGTATGGATAGCCGAACTGCTGGTAGTCAAGCGGCTTAGGCGCCAGCTGCTCGGGCGTGAGCGTCTGTTGTGGCGGCGCGTAGGTCGGTGGCGGGTAGCTGGGCGCAGGCTGCTGAGCAGGTGGGTAGCTTGGCACACTTGAAGGCGGCACATAGGCAGAAGGCGGCTGATAGGGCGCTTCAGTGCCGAGCGGCGAGCGTACGCCCAAATCGGCGGGCAACATCGTCGCCTCATAGACGAGTGTAACAGTCTCGCCTAGGCCAATCAGATCACCGTTGTTCAAAGGGCGTGGGCCGCTGACGCGCTGTCCGTTCACAAATGAGCCGTTAGTCGAGCCGAGGTCTTCTAGCGTGTAGCCTGCGCTACTGCGCGTCAGGCGGCAATGATGGCGGCTCACCTCGGGATCGTTGACTACGATATCGTTGGTGATATCGCGCCCGAGTGAAATCACATCCTTGCTCAGCTCATAAATCTGATTCGGTTGTGGACCGCGGCGCACAATCAGCCTGAAGCTGCCGCTGCCTTGCATAAAGATGCCTCCTGAAATGAGCAAAAACGCAGCGCCACGCGGCGCTCAATACAGCTTGTCAGTATAGCATGCCATGCGCCGTGTGACAATGTGGCCCCATAAGGCTACTCAGAACACACCTGCTCACGAGAAATGCACGCGAATGCGCAAGCGGCTTAAATACAATTCATCGTTATCGCGCAGCAGACGCTCGCCTTCTGGAATCAGGCGGCGTCCGTTCAGATGTGTGCCGTTCAAGCTGCCCATATCGGCCACATAGACCAAGATACCCTTGCGGCGCAAACGCGCGTGCAAGCGTGAGACGCCCAGCTCTTCGGCGCCGAAAGGTGTCAAATCCACGTGCGGCTGGCCTTCAGGCGCGTTCTCGTAGCGCCTGCCCAGCGTGACCACGTCCGCTAAGGGCAAAGTGAGTTGTTGTCCCTCAATCTCCAAGACGATTGGCCTGCGCTCCGCCACTGTCACTTCGCCTGATGTCCAAGTGCGGTAGGGCAGTGGATCGCCCGTCATGTGTTGTGTGCGCAAGGTGTTGCGCTCGCTCAGATCGAAGCCGCAGTGCGGGCAGATCAGCTCGCCCATGCGCACAGGCTTGCCGCAGTTCAAGCAGCGCAGCAGCGTCGTCTCGTCGCGATCTGCTGAGGAAGATGGCCCTGCAGCAGAAGCGCGCCGCAGCTCAAAATTCTCCTGATCGCTATGCAACGGATCGTTGCGCTTAGCCATGCTCATTCCCTCACTTCTACTCTATCAAGAACAATGTCTAAGTGTACCGAAAATGCAAACCTTCTTGATACATCGTTAACTTTGGCGTACAATAGCGCTCAGCGCGCTAGGGCGATCAGGCGATTGAAGATCGCGGCAAAACGCCGAATCCGATCTGCATAGACCGTCTCATTGCCGCTACCATTATAGATGCTGGCAAAGGTGATATAATCACGGCGTTGTAGCGCTTGGATGGCAGGGCTGGTGGCTGTAGCGCCCTTGACGAAATCGAAAATCGCGATGATCTGCGCATGCGCGCTGTTTGAGAAGCGCTCGAACATTTGCTGGACGCTCTCATAGCCGAGCCGCTTGAAATTGAAGCCCATGATCTGCGGCGCACCCATGCTGATGCTGAGCATGGCGGCAGTCTCATCCAAATTGCGCGCAAAAGTGAAAACCTGCCATTCCAAGCTCTGATTGCCGTGAAAGCTGATCCAATCGCTGTTGGCATCAGGGCGCCACTGATGGTTGCGCCAAGCGCGCAAGGGCGAGGTGCGATCGAAGGCGAAGTGTTGATCGAAGAGCGCCGCATTGGATCGGCCCCAATAGCGCCAGAAGATGTGATTCTCGAAGCGGATGATCATGCGCCCATCGGCGCCGAAGGCAGCACCGCCGCTCTCGGCCACTAGCACGCCGATGATCACATCCACAGGGATTGAGAGCAGGTCGCTGAGGCGGCCGAGCAAGCCGCCATAAAGATTCCAAGTGCGCGCTACAGCCGCTTCAGTCGTGTCTTCAGGCTGCAGCGGGATCAGCTTCTCAGGTTGCATGCGCACTTCCAGCAGCTCGGGCTCTTCGATCAGGAAGCCTTCCAAAGTGAAGCTGCTGCTGGCGGGCTTGACAAAAGCCGCGGCGATGAACGCCTCGCCGTCTTGGTGGCGCACGCGCAGCCAATCGCCTTGCTTGCCCAGAACTTGGAAGCGCGTGCCGAGCTGAACAGTGGCTAAAATTGGTGCGCTGGTGCTAGGCGCGCTGCGCACGTTCAAGGCGCGCGCCGTCACCTCGACTGTGCTGCCCGCGCCAATGCCGACGGGCATCTCCTCCGACGGCGCCTCGTCGCTGCTAGGGCGCCGATCGCTGAGGCGCACATAGAGCTTGGAGACGAAGCCGCGCAAGCTGCTGCCCAGGACTTGCACTTCTAGCCAATCGAAACCTGCGTCGCGCAGCACTTCTAGCGCCTCGTCACGCTCTAGTTGCCGCAAGATTCGCGAGGCTGTGTTCGGCTGCTCGCGCAGATTCAAGCGCTCCGCGTTTACAATGGCGTATAGCGCCATGGCGATCACCTCATTGTGCGGACTTCACAGGCATAAGTGTATCGCATTTTTGCGGCAAACGCGCATCAAGATTGCCAATAGCGCAAACAGAGCAGCTTTTGATCGCCTTCAGGCGGCGTTGTGCTATAATTAAGGCTTAGCACGATCAAGGCGGGCGCGCTACCTGCCTTTGTGCTGTACTCTCTGCATGGCAAAGGGCGTATGGCGCGTGAACATCTTGGTCTTGGGCGATGACGTGAAGTCGGTCAACATCCTGAGCTTCATCTTGCGGCAGGAAGGCTATGATGTCACTAGCATTGTCGATCCTGCCCAAGCCGAGCGCACTTGGAACGATCAGCTGACCGACTTGCTGATCCTGGATGAAGAAGAGCTGGACGCAGCGCTCTTTCGGCGCATTGAGAACATTCGTGGCGCTTCATCCGTGCCGATGCTGCTTTTGGCGAATGCGAGCAACGAGGAGGATATCGTCAGTGCCTATGAAGCTGGCATTGATGACTTCCTGGCCAAGCCTTACAGCTACCAAATGCTGCTAGCGCACGTGAATGCGCAGTTGCGCCGAGCACGCGTGCTGCCCAGTGCGCTGGTGCCGAACTTGAACACGCCGACGCTCAGCCTCGATCCTGAACGGCACACTGTCACGCTCAGCAACGGGCAGACGCGCCAATTGACCAATCTTGAGTTTCGGCTGATGTATTGCCTTGTGGTCAATCGTGGGCGCGTCCTCAGCCCTGAGACGTTGATCGAGAAAGTCTGGGGCTACACTGGCGAAGGCGACCGCAACTTGCTCAAGAGCCTGATCAGCCGTCTGCGCGCCAAAGTGGAGCCTTCGCCGCGCGAACCAAAGCTGATCACGACCGTGCCAGGCGTCGGCTATACCTTCAATCCAAGCGAGTAGCGCTCATCTGAGCGGGCAACCTGAGCCTGCTCAGCGTGTTATAATCTGCAGAGATCTGAAGCCTTAAACGGAGTGACTCTCACCATGCGTATTCTCATCCTCGGCGGCGATGGCTACCTAGGCTGGGCAACGGCGATGTACTTCTCGCAGCGCGGCCACGAAATCGCCCTTGTGGATAATTTTCTGCGCCGCCGCCTGCACCTTGAACGCGGCACCGATAGCCTGACGCCTATCCGCTCCCTTCACGAGCGCGTCCAAGCCTGGCGCGAGCTGACAGGCAAACATATGGCGATGTACATTGGCGACCTGACCAACTGGGACTTCACGGCGCACGTCTTCCGCGAGTTCCGACCAGAAGCTATCGTGCATTACGGGCAGATTCCTAGCGCGCCCTATTCGATGATCAACGTGCATACAGCCACCTTCACACACATCAATAACGTGATCGGCAATTTGCACGTGCTTTACGCCATGCGCGATTTCACGCCCGATGCGCACCTGATCAAGTTGGGCACTATGGGCGAGTATGGGCAGCCCAACATCGACATTGAGGAAGGCTATATCGAGATCGAACATAAAGGGCGCAAAGATCGCCTGCCCTTCCCAAAGCAGCCCGGCTCGATGTACCATCTGACCAAAGTCCACGATAGCCACAACATCCACTTCGCCTGCCGCGTCTGGAACCTGCGCGCCACTGACCTGAATCAAGGCGTAGTCTACGGTATCGACACCGACGAGTCAGTGCTCGATCCGCGCCTGATCAATCGTTTTGACTATGATGAGGCTTTCGGCACGGCGCTCAACCGCTTCTGCGTGCAGGCTGTGATCGGCATCCCGCTGACCGTCTATGGCTCAGGCGGGCAGACTCGCGGCTACTTGAATATCCGCGACACGCTCGCGTGCGTCGAGCTGACGGCGCTCAATCCTGCTGAGCCAGGCGAGTTCCGCGTCTTCAATCAGTTCACTGAGCAGTTCAGCGTGCGCGATCTGGCCTATGCTGTGCAGCGCGCCGCGCGTGAACTCGGCTTGCAGGTCGAAGTCGGCCACTACGAAAATCCGCGTGTGGAGAAGGAAGAGCACTATTACAACGCCGTGCATACGCGCCTGCTGGATCTCGGCCTGCAGCCTCACTACCTGAGCGAAGAGCTAGTCGAGACCATGATCAAGCGCATTGCCCAGTACAAGGATCGCGTCATCATGGACGCCATTGTGCCGCGCATCCGCTGGACGCAAGGTGAGCAGCCGCACAAAGTCCAGCTTGTGGCAACAGAACCAAGCGCCAAAGCCTGAGGCATTCCTGTGTAGTCGGCCCTGAGTCGGCCATATTTCCCTAGCGCCAGGAAATCGCGAGGATGCAGCCTTTTCATGCAGAGATCATCGCCATCGGCGAGGAATTGCTCTCCAGCGAGAGCGAGACGCTCGATACCAACTCAGTTTACATCACTCAGCAGCTCGGCGCGCTTGGCGTGCGTGTGATCTACAAAACGACTGTCGGCGACGACGAAGCGCGCATCACGGAAGTGCTGCGCATCGCCCTACAGCGCGTGCCGATCATCATCACCACAGGCGGGCTAGGCCCGACGGTAGATGACATGACGCGCCAAGCCGTTGCCAGAGCTATCGAGCGGCCGCTCGTCTTTCAGCAAACGCTTTTGGATGAGATCGCCGCCAAATTTGCGCGCTTCAACGTGCGCATGAGCGCCAATAACCGTGCGCAGGCGATGCTGCCTGAAGGCGCTGTCGCCATCAACAATCCCACAGGCACAGCGCCTGGCTTCTATGTGATCCACGAAGGTGCCATCATCATCTGCCTGCCCGGCGTGCCGCGTGAGATGAAAGCGATGCTTGAGCAGAGCGCCCTGCCCTTGCTGCGCCAATGGATCGGCGCGCCACGCGTCATCAAGACGCGCGTGCTGCGCACAGCAGGCATTGGCGAGAGCCACATCGACGAGCAAATTGGCCATCTGGAGCGCCTGAGCAATCCAACTGTCGGCTTGAATGCGCACGCAGGCCAGACAGATATCCGCATCACGGCGCGCGCTGAGAGCGAGGCTGAAGCTGAGGCGCTGATCGCCTCAGTTGAGGCGGAGATTCGCGCCAAGATCGGCGATTACATCTTCGGAGTCGGCAAGGAGACGCTTGAGCAAGCCTTCGCCGATGCGGTCAGGCGCTCAGGCTTGCGCGTGGTCATCGGCGAGCTGTACACAGGCGGCATGCTTCAGCGCCGTTTGAGCAAGGCGACTTTCGCAGACGGCGTGCTGCGCTTTGCTGAGCAAGGTGTGCTAGAGCGCTTGCGCAGCCAAATGCAAGGCGATCTGCGCGTTGTGAGCGAGCAAATGGCAGCGGCGCTGCGGCTTGAACACGGCGTCGATGCGGCATTGGTCGTGATCGCTGAAGCCGAGAGCTCGGCTATGGCAGCCACAGATGGCCTTGAGCTGCGCAGCCGCGCTTACTTTTATGGCACGGATATGACCACGCCTGAGGTGCCGAGCGGCTGGGCGCTTTCAATGGGCTGGCACCTGCTCAAAAGGCGCGTCAGCGCTCAGACGTAGGCGATCAGCCGTCCAGCCGCGATGATCGCTAGCCAGATGGCTAGCGAGAAAAGCGCTGCCAAGCGCGCTGCGAGCGGCGTCGGCACGTTCAAATCCCAGCGCGCCACGCTGCGATAAATGCCGAGATGGAAAATCAAAACGTTGGCGAGCGCGGCCGCTAGCAGCAGCATCTTGACTTGAAAAGCGCGATTCGCCACAAAATCTGCTGCGTTGCTCAGGAAGAGCAGCGCGCCCGAGCTGACCGCTATCACAAAACCGACTCGCGCCGTGCGCAGCAGAAAACGCACGGCGAAAGTCACGCTCATGGCGCGCCGACCGACGCCGAGCAGGCGCAAATCGAAAAGCGCTGCAGCGCCGACCAGCACGCTGATGCCGAAGATATGCACGATCTCAGCGATTGGAAACGCCCAGATCGCGTTCTGCATCCAACGCGCAAGCGCAGTCTGGCTCAGCCATTCCAAGAGCGCGTCCATGCCTTAGGGCGCGTTCCGCAGTTTCCACAGCAAGGCCTCTACAGGCACGCCTAGCTGCAAAAGCGGACGCCTCTCGGGCCGATCGGGATTGCACGGATTCGGCTGCGGCTCTTGGCGCGGCAGCGGGCTATTGCGCAGGCCTTGTGTCTCGCCATCACTGAAGATCACCACTTCGATGCGCATCTCATCGCAGACAGTGCGGCTGATGTAGCCGACGAAAGCAACCGTCTCGCCAACTTGCGCGCGCCGATTGGCGCCGTATTGCATCATCCGCGAGATAGGCGCTAGCTCAAGCCTCCAGCGTTTGGCAGCCTGGCTTGGCAGACGCGCCTTCTGCAAGGTCTCGCGCCCGCCGACGCGCTCCAAGAAGTTCGGAATCGGCGTCTCAGCCAGATTGGCAGGCAGGCGGATATCGCCGTGCACATCCAACAGCACCTCGACGTGCGGATTCTGCCAGATCACCTCAGCGACCGTGCCGATCACGTAGACAGGCCGTGAGAGATCGTACGAACTCCAGCCGTGATGCGCCTCAGCAGGTGTGCCAATCAGCGTCAAGCCCAGCACTAGCGTGACGATCGTCATAATTCTCCGCAACATAGCTAATCCTCCACTCCAAAGCATCGCCATCAGTCTAGCATGGCGTGTGATAAACTTACGGCCGCGCACAGGGAACTTTTAAGAGACGCTAAGCATGGACTCACGAACTTGGCAGCAAGATTTACTGAGCGTTGCGCTGTTGATAGCGCTCTGCTGGCTGTTTTATTGGCGCTTGCTGACGCCAAACGCGCTTGACCAAGTCTCGCTAGTCGAAGGCGATTTCAGCGGTCAGTTCGTGGCATTCGCCCATTATCAGGCGCAAAGGCTTGGCGCGGGCGAAGTGCCACTGTGGAATCCCTATAACCTAGGCGGGCATCCGTTCCTAGCAGATACGCAATCAGCCGTCTTCTATCCGCCGCGCTTAGTGAGCATCGCGCTGCTGAATCTGACGGGCGGCAGCACGCCGCAGCGCATGTACGCGGCGCTACAGGCTGAGATGGTCGCTCACGCGCTAATCGGCTCGCTGCTGATGTACGCTTTCTGCCGCGCGCTGATCGCAACGGCCTATAGCGTGCCTGCGGCGCTGATCGGCGCCATCACCTTCGCCTATGGCGGCTTTTTGACGGGCTACGCGCCGCTGCAGCTGGCGATCATGGAAGCGGCCGTTTGGTTGCCGCTAGCGCTGCTGGGCATTCTACGGGCAACGGCGCAAACAGAGCGCGTACAGTGGCACTGGTTTGCCGTCAGCGGCGGCGCGCTCGGCTTGGCGCTCCTGGCGGGGCATCCGCAAACAGCGCTGTATTTCATCTACCTGAGTTTGGCTTACCTGTTGTGGCGCAGCTTTGGCAGGGCGCATGGCAAGCTCAGGACGTTCCTGCTGGGCGCGCTGCTCTTCGGCCTCTTGGGCGGCGGAATCGCAGCGGTGCAGCTGCTACATGGCTGGGAATATCTGAGCGCGACGACGCGCGGCGCGCTCGGCTTTGAGGCCAAAGGCAACGGCTTTCCGTTTCAGGATTTGCTGCAAGTCGTTTTGCCAGGGCTGTTCAGCTTATACTCGCCGCTTTATTTCGGCATCACTGCATTCATGCTGGTCATCTACAGCGCGGCGCGGTTGCGCCCTGCTGAGCTATTCTGGTTCGGCGTGCTGTTCATCGCGCTTGGGCTGAGCTTCGGCAAGGGCGCCATTGTCTACGATATCTTCTACCAATTGGCGCCAGGTTTCAGCCTATTCAGGCAACAAGAGCGCGCCGCTTATCTGGTGGCAGTTGCGGCGTCCATCTTAGCGGCGCAAGGCGCCTCAGATATCCTGACCGATACGGCACAAGCGGCGCTATCGCGGCGCTATGTAGGGATTTTTCTCGGCATTGCCGCCGGCGCGCTCAGCTTCAGCATCGCCGCGTTTGTTGAGTGGCTCACGGCGCCTGAGGAGAGCCTCGCCAATTTTCAGCGCGTCACTTTCAGCCTGCTGATCGCTTTTGCAGCAGCGCTGCTGCTGATCAACTTGGCGACCTACCGCAATCGCTATTGGCTGCGCGGGCGCAGCGCCGCGCTGATCGCGCTGATCGTCTTCGAGCTCTTCAGCTTCGGGCGCACCAGTCCGAACTTCGAGCCGATTCCCGTCGCCAATCGCCTGCGCGAGCCGAAAGTGCTCGCCGCCTTGCGCGCGCATGCCGCCGAGAAGCCGCCTTTCCGCGTTGATGGCCTGCGCGAGAACTTTGGCACGCTCTATAACCTGCCCGATATTCAAGGCATCAGTCCCTTGCGTTTCACACACGTGAATCGCATCCTGAATCTGCCCAATCGCGAGCGGATGTGGCAGTTGTTCGGCGTGCGCTACGTGATCACGCCCGATCGCGAGCTGCCGACGCCTAGCCAGGTTATCTACGAAGAAGAGAATCCGTACAATCCCGTGCGCTTGCACGTCTTAGCCAAGGCGTTGCCATTGGCGCGTGTGATGCATCGCGTTTGGATCGAGCCAGATGAAGCCCAGGCGCTCGGCTTCCTGAGCGAGCCTGCCTACGACGTAGTGCACACGGTCATGTTGCCGAGCGCGCCGCCTGTGGCGCTCTCAGGCGCTGAGAGCACGCCTGCGCGCCTGCTGGAACTCGCCCCTGAGCGCTGGCTGATCGAGGCAGAGAGCCCAAGCGCGGCGCTCTTGCGCGTGGCTTTGGTCTACGATCCCAATTGGCAAGTGCGCGTCAACGGCGAGCGCCTGCCGCTCTTGCGCGCCGATATCGCCTTCAGTGCCGTGCCGATCCCTGCAGGCAAAAGCACGGTAGAATTCAGTTATCAACCGACCAGTTACGCGCTCGGCGCGCTGATCACGCTCGGCACGCTGATGGCGCTCAGTTTGGGAGGACTTCTCAGCCTTGCGCATACCCTTCAACGGCGCGCGCGGCATGCTGCTTGAGCCTCAGGCGCGCCATGCCATCTTGATCGGCGCTGCGCTCGGCGCCATCTGCGCCTCATTCGGCCTGCTGATCGCGCTCAGCGGTCCGATCATTGCCTTCGGCGCGCTTTTCGGCATTGCCTTCGCCCTATATGCGCTGACCAACTTGCACTTCGGCTTGTACTTGATGATCGCGATCATTGCGCTGTTGCCCTTTGGCACCCTGCCCGTCCGCTTTGCGCTCACGCCGACCTTCATCGACGTCGCGCTCGGCGCCTTCTTGCTGGTCTACCTCTTCGAATGGATGACGCGGCGGCGCGAGCGCTTCCGCTTTGCGCCCGCACAGCTGCTGATCGCCTTTTTCAGCGGTTGGTGCCTGTTCAGCTTTGTGGCCGGCCTTGGGCATGCAGCGCTGACCACAAATGTGCTGCGCAAGTTTGTGGAAATGCTGCTGAGCATGCTCACGGCGATTGTGATCGTCGACGTGGCGCGCGATAAACCGACTTTGGCGCGCATTGCCTTCGCGCTGAGCCTCTTTGGCGCGCTGCAGGCGATCCTCGGCGTGCTGCTATACCTGCTCAACGATCAGACGGCGCTGACGCTGCTCAACGCGCTCAGCCGCCTGGGCTACCCGCGCGGCGATGTGCTGCGCTATGTAGAGGATAATCCGCTGCTGGGCGAGCGCGCCATTGGCACTTGGGTCGATCCGAACGCTTATGGCGGCTTTTTGCTGATGTTCGGCACAGTCGCTTTGGCGAATGCGCTCAACAGCAAGCCTGCCATTGGCGGGCGCATCTTGGCCTGGCTGATCTTTGCGCCATATCCGCTCGCTCTTTTGTTCACACAGAGCCGCGGCGCATGGCTGGCCTTTGGCGCCGCGATCTTCTTTCTGGCACTTTGGCGCTACCGCTGGCTCTTGCTGATCGGCGCGCTCGGCTTGGCGCTCTTGCTGAGCTTGCCCTTCATGGAGCGCTACATCGAGCGCCTTGTGGACGGCCTACAAGGCGAAGACCTGGCTACGCAAATGCGCTTCGGCGAGTTCAAAGACTCGCTCACGCTGATCGGGCGCTATCCGCTGATTGGCGTCGGCTTTGCAGGCACACCTGACCGCGATATCTATCTCGGCGTCAGTAGCACATACTTGAAGATCGCCAATTCAACGGGCATCACGGGCGTGGCGCTCTTCAGCCTGATCCTGCTGGAGACGCTGCGCTACGGCTTAGTGCGGTGGCGTCAGCTGCGCCAAGCAGGCCTAGAGGCGCTCTGGCTTGGCTTTGCGGCGGCTGTTTTCGGCGTGGCGGTCAACGGTGTGGTCGATCACTACTACTTCAACCTGGAATTCCACGCCGTCTCGCTAGCTTTCTGGTTGATCGTCGGCTTGGCGCTAGCAGCTGCGCGCGCTACAGACCGCCGTGCGTCGTGAACGCCCAGATCGTGAAGATCATGTAGGAAGTCAGCAGCAGGCCGCCTTGCCAGCGCTTGATTTTGCCGCCGAGCACAAAAAACAGGAGAGCGAATGAGAAGAACAGCATGATGAAGCCATCCACTTCCAGCACGCGCTGATTGATGCCGATTGGCTTGACGGTCGCTGTCAAACCGAGGATCGAGAGGATGTTGAAGATATTCGAGCCGACGATGTTGCCGACAGCGATATCGTTCTCCTTATGTAAAGAAGCGATCAGCGAGGTCGCTAGTTCGGGCAAGGAGGTGCCAACAGCCACGAGCGTCAGGCCGATGATCAGCTTTGGCACGCCTAGCGCCGTGGCAATGTTGACCGAGCCTTGCACTAGCCAGTTGGCGCCGATCACCACTGCGATCAAGCCCAGGCTCAGCCGACCGAGCTCGAACAGGCGGTTGGCATGGCGCGGATCAGGCCCGAACTCGCTTTCAATGGTATCTTCTGCTTCCGCTGGAGCTGCGCGCCGCTCGCGCAGCTCCAGGACGTAAGAGATGACTGTATAAGCCACTATGCCGCCGAACAGCAGCAAGCCTTCTACACGGCTGATCTCACGGTTTTGAATCAGGACTAACAGGATGAGCGAGACGATCAGCATGATCGGCAAATCGCGCCTGATCACCTGCCGCTTGACAGCAACAGGAAAGACTAGCGCCGTCAAGCCGAGAATCAAGCCGATGTTGGCGATATTTGAACCGACCACGTTACCAACTGCGATATCGCTCACGCCTTGCAGAGCTGCATCCAGCGAAACGAACAGCTCGGGCAACGAAGTGCCAAAAGCGACGATGGTCAAGCCAACAATCAAGGTTGAGACGCCTAGCGAGAGCGCGAAGCGCGCTGCGCCTTTGACTACCCAGTTGCCGCCGAAGAAGAGCCCCAGTAAGCCGAGCGCGATCAAGAGCAGGTCTTGTAACAGCATCAAATTCCTCACAGGCATACTAGCGCCTCAGGAGCGTGCCAGGCGCTAGCGATATTGCAATCACACAGGCTGAATCTTAGCAAAGAAAGCCGCGCTGAGCTTTGTGCACGCTCAGAAATCACCAATTTTTAGGGCGTGTGGCGCAACGCTCAAGTGAGAGGCTCTTTCAGGTCGTAGATGCCATCGCGGATCGCCCAACGTGGATTGCCTTCAGTGCTGACCAGCAGATCGCCTTCGCGGCGCAAGGGCGCGCCTGTGATCGGGCATCGGAAGAGCTGATCGCGCTCGACCAACGGCGTTGGCGCGCCGCTGACGCGATTTTCCACGAAAATTTGCGGCGCATAAGGCAGCCAAGCGCCAAGCGGCTGCAAAAGCCGATCTAAGGCGACCATGGCGCGCAGCGGCAACACTTTTTTGAAGAGCGCCAAGCGCAGCCATGAGCTAGCGACGCGTCGATGCGGCCTGAAACCTGCAGCGATCAGCGCCTCGCGAATGTAGGCAGGGTGAAAGTCAAAGTTCAGGCGCACGAACTCAACAGGCTCGCGGCTGTATGGGCTCCATGCTTGACGGCGCAAAGCGTAACGCAAGATCGCCTTCAGATTGAGCTTGTTGGCGAATTCCAGCACGAAGGTGCTGCCGCCTGCCAGGCTGTGCCGAATTTGGCGCAAGGCAGCGGGCGCATCGGCAAGGTGATGGATGACGCGGCACAGCAACGCCGCATCGAAGCTATTGGCGGCGAAAGGCAGCTTGTATAGGTCAGCGGCGACGTAAATGAAGCGCTCGGCGCGCCCGAGTCGGGCTTGGGCTTCCTGGAGCATAGTGCGCGAGTAGTCCATCACCACGATCTCTTCGAAGCCTGCGGCCAGATCGATCAGGCGGCCGAAGCCGGCGCCGAAATCCACATAGCGCTTGCCGTGGCGCGGCAAGAAGCGCCGCAAGATCGTGCGCTCGACAGCGTCTTCGTACTCGCGCCCTTTGCCTTCCCAAAAGTCAGTGCGGTAGGTCGAGCCTTCGTAATCGCAGATAGCAGGTTGAGGCACAGTCGGTTGAGTCATGTGAGTCGATTGTTCTCAAGGCGCGGTCGGCGTGGGCGAGCGGTACTCAGACGGATCGATGATAGTCAGGGTCGGTGTGGGCGGCACAGGCGTGACCGTCGGCGGGATGATGGCAGTCGGCGTGGCAGTCGGCGCGGGCGCAGTCGGCTCCAGCGGCGGCACGATGATCACAGTCGCATTAGGCGGCAGGGCAGTTGGCGTGAAAGTCGGCAGCGTGGCGCCAGGCCCAGTTCGGAAGCCAGGCCACGGATTGCGCATGAAGTCGTTCTCTTGCAGCAAGTCGGGCGGCTGGCCAGCTAGAATTTGGCCGATCACAATCCACATCTCGTTCCAACTCTTGGGCAAATTGGTCACGACACGCGTGAGCGGGCCGATCACGTCCTGAAGGCTCTTGGCCACGTCGTTCAGCTGAGTCTCTTCAAGCGGGATATTCACAGGTACCTTGAGCGCTACAGGCACTTTCAAGTCCACGGGCACGTTCAAGTTGATCGGTACTTTGAGGTCGATGGGCAAGCTGCTATCCACAGGCACGTTCAGGTTGAGCGCAACGGGCAGCTGCAGGCCTTGCGGCAAGGTGATAGCGACGTTGCCGCGAATGCTGCCGCCGCCGCCAGGCAAAGAGAAGGAAGCGTTCGCTGTGATCGGCACGGGCTGAGTCAAGGTTACCACTGTGTTTTGCTGCAGCGGGATATTCAGCACTACCGGTATGGTATCCTTGACAGTGATCGTATCCACGACCTGGATCGCATCTTTGACGTTGATGGTATCGTTCACGTCAATCACAGTGATGATGCGCGCTTGGTTCAAGCCGACAAAGCTGCTGTACAAACCGCCTAGCAATGGCTCAGCAATGCCGCTGGTGATCTGAAAGATCACGCTCAGCAGCAGCAGGATCACGATCAACAAGACGAAATTGACGATGAACGAGAAGAAGATCGCCACGTTTTTGAAGGCGTTCCAGAAGCGCCGTAGTCCGATCATGCCTAGTTCCTTTGCTTGTCAAGCACAAAAGCTCAGCCGTCATCATGATAGCGCTTTGAGCGCGGATCGGGCAAACACAGAGCTAACAAAGGCAGCTGAGGCACAAGGTTAGAGCTTGGTGGCGTCTCCCAGGTGTGGCTGCTTGGCACCATCAGCAAGCAGCCATTGGCTTCATCGCAGGGATCAAGCGCCATCCAAGCTGCCATGCACGCATTGCTTATCTTGCTCAGTCAACATAGTTCACTGCTCCAGATGCGCTGATGCGTGAAAGTTGTGGAGCAGTGTAGCACACTGCGCAAGGCGAGTCTAGCAGCTGCCCTGCTCGGATTCGCCTTGGCGCGCCGCGCGATAGCGCTCATCTATGGCGTTCATCTTGGCGACTTTCGGCGCCGAGCGCCCGCCTGCGAATTCAGCAGCCAACCAGGCATCGAGGATGCTCTTGGCAAGTTCCGGGCCGATGACGCGTGCGCCCATAGTGATGACTTGCGCGTCGTTGCTCTTGCGCGCACGCTCGGCTGAGTAGGTATCATGGCACAGCGCAGCGCGCACGCCTGGCACTTTGTTGGCAGTGATGCACATACCAATGCCCGTGCCGCATACCAAAATGCCGCGATCTGCCTCGCCCTTTGAGATGGCGACTGCCACTTGCTCGGCGATATCAGGATAATCCACAGGATCGGTCGTGTGGACGCCGAAATCCTGCACTTCGATCTCAGGCTTGGCGCGCAAATACTCGCGCACCACATTTAGCAGCGGCAAGCCAGCCTCGTCACAGCCAATAGCGATCTTCATGACGTTTTCTCCTTCGTACTTGGCTCAATTGCCCACAGTCTCTTCCATCAGGCGATCCATGACCAAGCGGAAAGCCTCTTCGCTGCTACAGCCGTCATCCAGCGCTTGGTAATAGGTCGCCAACTGCCGATCAGCGCTAGTGCCGTGCTGCAAGATATGCCGCACGTATTCGACCTCACGGCGCGTGCCCAGTTCGTCCAGCACATCGTCAAGGAACTCGAGCGTCTCTTCCCAAATTTGTGCCACAGGCACTGCTTTGCCACGCCCGAAGTCGATCAGCTCGCCTTCGATGCCGTAGCGCTGCGCACGCCACTTGTTTTCGCGCAGCAGCTCAGTCCGATACAAGCGCCAAGATTGATTGCGCGCCCGCAGCTTGAGCAATTTGACCACCAACGCTTGCACCACGGCCGTCAAGCAAACAGCCTCATCGACTGTGCTGCAGACATCAGGCACGCGCACCTCGAGCGTGCCAATGCGCGGATTCGGGCGCACGTCCCACCAGATGCGCGATGGGTCTTTGCCGCCGCCCTTGCTGAGCGAGCCTGCGCTGGCAAAGAGGTCGACCATGCGGTCGTATTCCTCATAGCTGCTGAAGACGGGCGGAATGCCTGTGCGCGGCAAGTTCTCGAAAACGACACAGCGGTAGCTCTTCAAGCCTGTGTTGCGCCCATGCCAAAAAGGCGAGCTGGTAGAGATAGCCAGCAGCTGTGGCAAGAAGTAGCGCAGCTGATTCATCACGTCGATCAGCAGCGCGCGCGCTGCCTCGCCTTCGCCAAAGCCGATATGGATGTGCATCCCGAAAATGACCAAGCGCCGCGCCACATACTGCATATCGGTCGCTAATTCGCTGTAGCGCTCGCCTTCGCTGATAGGCTGCTCGTGCACCTGAGAGAAGGGATGCGTGGCAGCGGCTACAATGCGCTTGCCGAAGGCTTCTGCGGCAGCGTTCACGCCGCGCCGCAGCTGGATCAACTGCTCGCGCACCTCGCTGACGGCCTGGCAAATGCCTGTGGCGATCTCAATTTGAGACTGCATGAATTCCGCCTTGACCTGATCGCCGAGCGTTTGGCGGCTGCGCGCGAGGATATCGCGCACAGACGGCGAGAGCGCGCGAGTGTGGCTATCCACGATCATGAATTCTTCTTCAACGCCGAGCGTGAGCGGCGGACGAAACATAGCGCGTTGCTCCTGAACTGAGGAAAGCATCGCGCTAATTGTAGCCTACTCGGCTAAAATGCTCTAGCAGTTCAGCTTGCTGAAGGCGCTGAGATTTGCGCCACTTGAACTAGGCGGCGTCGCGCCGCGTTGCGCACCACTTCAGCAGCCACGCGCAACGCACCTGCAGTCACTCCGGCCGTGCTTTGGCCAGGGAAGATGCTATCGCCGACCAGCCACAGATTCTCGATGCCTGTGTGCGGCCCGCGCACATTCAGCAGGCTAGCGAAAGGGAAGCCGCCGACCATGCCCAGCGGGCGGCGCGTGAAGCGCTGGAAGGCCGCGGGCGTGCCTGGCAAAATCAGCTGGGCAGCGCTGCGCACGTTCGGGATGACGCGCTCAGCCGCGTCCAGGAGCCTATCGCGGTACTGTGCAATGCGCTCTTGATAGCCTTCAGGATCGTTTTGGCGCAGATGCCACCACGGCGCAATAGCCGTGTGCGTTGAGAGCGTCACAGCGCGCATGCCGCTAGGTGCGCGGCTCAGGTCGTGCGGGCTGCTGATCGAGATGAAGACCGAGTTGCCTTCGCCGAGCGGTTGGCTCAAATCCTGCACAATTTGGAAGTGTTCGGCGTGGCTTGGCACGGCTGCGCTTGGCAAGCCCAGATAGAGCGTGAAGGCGCCCCATGTGCTTGGGCGCGTCTTAACTTCGCGTTGTAAGGCAGGCGGCGCAGCTTCGCCGAGCAGATCGGCGAGCGCCCATGGCGTCAGGTTTGCCAGCACGATATCCGCCTCAAAGGTATTGCCCTTGTTAGTGTGAAGGCGGAAAGTCTTATCGGCACGCCGCTCGATCTGAGTGACGGCATGGCGATAGATGATGCGTCCGCCATGCGCCGCGAGCGCCTCTGCCAGCTGCCGCGCGATGTTGCCGATGCCGCCACGCGGATGGTAGACGCCGACGCGCGGCAAATCTACGGCAATGGCGCCATAGAGTGCATTGGCCTTGCGGCTGGTAGTCTGGGCGCTGATCAACAGCTGTGCATCTATGAAGGCGCGTGCGTTCGGATCGCGCACGTTGAGCAGGTTCAGCAGCTGACCCATGCTCATCAGCGCCAGTGGGCTGATCGGGATCAAGTTCGGGCGAATTTTGGTGGCAAGGCGCAGCAGATCAGCGAGCGAGGCAGGCGGATACTCGGGCAGGCGCGCTGCGAATTGCCAAGCTGCCTCAGCCGCTTGCTCTTGGATGCGCCAGAAGTGGCGCAGCGCGGGCAACTTGGCGGCGCGCTCTTCGCGCCAGCGCATCTCCTCGCCCCAGCGCGTGATGGCGCAGTCAGGCAGGTGAATCACCCAAGCGGGCTCAATGCGCTCGACCTGCCAAGTGATGCCCAGCAGCGCGCCTGCAATCTGATGCGGCCCGCCCTTCTGGAAGCCGCCTGCGACCGTAGCGCCCGCGTCAAAGTGATAGCCCTTGTGGTAGAACGTGCCTGCGCAGCCACCTGGATACACATGCGCCTCCAGCACGGTCACCTCGAAGCCCTCTCGCGCCAAGAGCGCGCCCGCCGTCAAGCCGCCCACGCCGCCACCAATCACCACAACACGCTTGCCCGCCGCCATTGCATCCTCGCTCTCAAGCCGATTTTTGTGAAGTTTAGCACAACGCTCAGACTTTGACGAGCCTTTGTCCTGCCTTTTTCAAGGCATGCCGCGCTTGCACTAGCTGAGAAAGCTTTTAGAGAAGCCTCAGTGTGCCAAAGCGACCCGGCAAGCAAGTTATTCGATCACAGGCGCGCTATTGGCTGCAGCGCCACTTCTGGGACGAGTTCCTGATAAGCGAGGACGCGCACTTGCGGCAGCTCAAGGCCGATCAGGGCACGCAAGGCCGCGCGCTTATCGCTCGCGCATAGCACAATGGGCGTCAGCTCAGGCCGCTGTGCCAGTTGCTCGCGCAGCGCCGTCAGCAAACGCTGGCAGGCCTGCTCAGGTGCCTCTGCGATCGCCTGCTCAAGCTCAGGCGTCAACAGATAGACAGGGATTGGAGTGCGCTCACGTGCCGCTTGCTGCGTCAGCTGAAGGCTCAGGCGCTTCCGCACGAACGCCAACAAGCCTGCCTCAAGCGGCAAGGGCACGCTAACCTGCAGCCGATCGTCGAAAGCGATCTGATCAGGTGGCACTACGATGTAGTCGTACGTCACGAGCGCCTCGCAGATCGCTCGCATATTGCGCAGACCGACCTGCTCAGCGATCAGCGCGCGCAGCAGGCGCGCTAACATCGCTGTGCTCAGGCGCGTCCGCACTGCTTCTGCCAGCGCAGGGAAAGCGATCTCGATCTGCTCAAGGGCGCGTTGTGCCAGGCGCTGGCACATGAAGAGCGCGCTGTGTTGCCGCAATAGCGCGCTCACTTGCAAAACCAAATGTCCGAATGGCGTCCAGACGTAAAATCCCTCGGCGCGAATCGCCTCGGCATCGGCGCGATGCGCTAAGGCGACCAGCCGTCCATTCACTGCTGTGTAGGCAGGTTGCGCAGGCACGCCGCATGCGCTCAGCTGCTCGACCGTGCCGTTCACCAACACTTGATCGGCGTTCAAGCCTTGCCAAACAAGTGATGGCAGGTCGTTCAAGTGCAGCCTGAATTGGTTGAACGCCAAGCTATCATCGACTACGAAAGCCAGCGAAGGCAACTGCACGCCAAGCTCTTCGAACAGGCCATTGTGCATCAGGCTGAAGAGCGCTTGCTCTTCTTCGGTCGCGTTCTCAGTCAAGGCGCGCAACGTCGCCTCTGAGCAACGGATTGGCAAGCGCTTCGGCCGCAACGCAGCGAAAAGCGCCTCGCTCAGCTCGTCTGAATCTTCTTGCAGCGCTGCTGCAATCAGCTCATGGGCGCGCAACGAGACGCGCAATGCCAACAGCGGCACCAAAATCTGGCGCAGGCGCTCGATCGGATAGTCCATCAGCGCTTCAGGCAGTTGGTCGCGGTAAGCAGCGGCGATCGGTTCAGTCAGCAGCAGCGCAGCATTCTGGCTCAAGACCGCTTCAACAAAAGCGCCCAGGAAAGGCGCCAGGCGCTCAGGTTGCTCGCGCAGCCACGCAGCGATCTCAGCCTTGTGGTGTGGCGCATAGAGCGCGTGACGCTGTGCTGAGAAGAGCTGGCTCTCAAGGCTATCAGCGTGACGGCATAGCGTCTCTTCTAGGCGCAGCGCAGCCAAACGGTAGGGCAGCTTGGCGCGCTCCAAGCTGAGCGTCGGCAGCGCAGGCAGGCCGAGCTGCTCACAAACGCTCTGAGCAGCGCGCTGAGCCGCTTCAAGGGCGCTCGGCACGTCTATCGCTTCGCCAAGTGCCTCATCCAGCAAAAGCGTCAGCTTGAGGGCTATCATCCAGTTCTTCCTGTGCCAGCACAGCTAGATGCGGGAATTCGTGGCGCGTCAGGGCATGCAAGGCAGCGCGCAGGCGCGGATCAGCGACGATCAAGGCGCAGCGCGGCGGCTCAGTCGGCAAGAGCTGACGCAGCGCAGCCAGCATAGCCTGGGCGACGTGCGGCGGCATAGCCAAATAGCTAGGTGCGTCATCCACAAAGTGTTCTAGCAGCCGCGCCTCGATCTCGGGCGGCAAGAGGATGCGCGGTAAGTGGCGCGGCAGAGCATCGCTCACTGCCTGCCGCGCGGCGCGCAAGGCCGCATCGAAGTTCGGCGCCCTGAGCGCCTCCAGCAGGCTAGGGCGCAATGGCAAGCCTTCGCGCAGCAAGGCGCGCCCGAGCTGTAACAATATGACGCGCTCAGCATCGGAAAAGGTCACATCAGGGCGCCACTCGCCCAGCAGATCGGTCAGGGCTTGCCAGTCGAGGCAGCGTGCCAGCTCTTGGCGCAAAAGCGCCTCAAGATGCAGAATCAGGTAGTCAAATGGCTCCTCATACAGGCGCAAGCGCAGCATGCGCGCGCGAGAGGCGTCGCTCTGATTGATCCAGGCGCCGCGCTCACGGCTGAGCGGCTCAAGCGCCTCGCGCTGCACGCCAATGCCAGCAAGGCGCAGGGTCTCGGGCGCTTCCGCACAGAAGCACGTGCCTGCAGGCAGGAAATCTAACGCTAGCGGCACTTCATCGAAGTAGATCAAATAGGCATCCAGCGGCAGAGTCTCGTTAGGGCGTACGCGCACGCCTGCCAAGCGCACATTCAGCTCCTGAGCCAGGCGCGCGCGCAGATCGGGCAAGGCGCGCTCTAACAAATAGGATGGCGGCCTGCCATCTGAAGGCAATAAGCTCGGTGAAAGCTCGATCAGGATCGGCGTGACTAGCGGAAAGTGCCCGACTTTAGGCGCGCCCAGGCCAAAGGTCTGATCGAGATAGCGCAGGAGCGTGGCGAAGAAGGACTCAGCCACTGGCGGCGGCAGGCTCTGGCGCACTTCTGCCAGTTGCCACACGAATGGCACAGATGTGGCAAGCGCAAGGCAAGCCTGCGCCAACGCCTCGCCAATATCAGGCAGGTTCGCCGCTTTGAAGCGCTTGACGGCTGCATTGAATTCAGCCACGTGTGGCTTGCCTTGCACAAGGCGCACACAGGCGATCCGAGCGCGCAGCTCGCCTTGAAAAGCAGGATCGTCAGGCAACAGCTCGCTCAGTGCGCGATACTGCTCCAGCGCGCCACTCGGATCGCCTTCTTTGAAGCGCTCGTCAGCTTCCTTCATCAGCTCGATCAGCGCGTCGCTCAAGCAAACGCCCGCCTCAGGGAAGCGCTCAGACGCGGCCAGCAAACGCTGATAGCACGCCACAGCCTTGGCATACTGACCTGACTCGGCATACAGCCTGCCCAAGCTAGCCTGCTGACCGATGTATTGCCAGCTATCATCAGGCGCGAAGTCGAGCTGCTCCAAGAATGCCGTCAATGGCATAGGCTGATCGATCTCAGCCAAGCGCTCGGTCAGGCGCGCCTCAAAGGCGCTCAAAAGGTCTTCTAACGACTCAGCTTCCACGCCCTGCCATTGCGCGCTCAGATAGCGGATGGTCGGCAAGTCAAGGCGCGTGAGCTGCCAATGCTGCTGGCGATTGCTCAGCTGTTCAACTGACTGCTCAAAAGCGGCGTAGGCTTGCTCATAAGCGCCGAGCGCGAGATAGGCGAAGCCAAGGTTGGCATAGACGTGCGTCGGCGCTTCTGAGTCTTGCGTCAGGGCGCGCTCAAGGTAAGGCAAGGCTTGCTCAGCATAGCCAAGCGTCAAGCCTGCCCAGCCGCACAAATTGCTATCAGCTGCGTAGAGCGGTGCATCGCGCTGTTCCCATAAGTAGCGGTAGGTATCCGCGGCGCGCTCGTACTCGCCCAGCAGGCGGTAAGCATC